>CAZEUW010000164.1:0-5817 GCA_964515425.1 uncultured Gemmatimonadota bacterium
AGGGCCGCACGGTCGACTTCCGCAACACGGTGCTCATCATGACGAGCAACGTGGGCAGCGACCGGATCCTCGCGGCGGCGCGCGACGACCGCCCGTGGGACGAGGTGGAGGAGAGCGTTCGCGAGGCGCTCCACGACCACTTCCGGCCGGAGTTCCTGAACCGGGTGGACGACGTGCTCACCTACCGGCCGTTGACGCGGGACCACCTGCGCCGGATCGTGGAGCTGCAGCTCGACCGCGTGCGTGACCGGCTGGAGGAGCGAGAGATGGCGCTGGAGCTGAGCGGGGACGCGAAGCGATTCCTCGCCGAGGAGGGCTACGATCCGGCGTTCGGGGCGAGGCCGCTCAAGCGGACGGTCCAGCGCCACGTCGAGAACCCGCTCTCCATGGCGTTCCTCGAGGGCGAGTACGCCGACGGCGACACGATCCGGGGCGAGCTCGATCCCGGGGGGGAAGGCCTCGTGTTCCGTCGCGTCGAGACCGGCGAGCCCGCGGGCGAGTCGGCGGAGGACGGCGCGGAGCAGCCGGCCTGAGCGTGGTGTCGCGATCCTGCCGTCCCGCGCGTGCCGCCCCGGCGGCCGGCACGCTGGCGGCGCTGCTGGCGGCGCTCGCCCTCACGGCGGCTGGCTGTGCCAGCGGCGGGCGCGGCCTCTCCGGCGACCCCGCCTCCTACGGCGTCGATTCCGCCCGAGGCGCGGCCGTGGCCTTCCTCGACGCGGCCGCTCGCCGCGACTACACGATGATGGGTCGACTCTTCGGCACCCGGGAGGGTCCGGCCGAGCGCAGCCTCGGCCTCGGCGAGGTGGAGCAGCGCATGATCGTGCTGGCGGGGCTCCTGGGACACGAGCAGGCGAGCCTCCGGCGCGAGGACCTCGCTCAGGTCGGACCGAACCGGGCCAGGTTCGTCGCCGAGCTCACCGGAACGCGCGACGGCAGGGTCTCGGTCCCGCTCGTGACGGTCACCACCGCCGAGGGCCGATGGTACGTCGAGCGGATCGGCGTCGACGTGCTCAGCCGGCGGGCGGGCGGCTGAGCGGCTCCTCCCCCGGAGATCGTGCTTCGTCGCGGTGCCTCCCCGCCCCCGTGAGGCGGTCGTACCATCGCGCGAGCCGGCCGGGCGCCACACCGGCGGAAAAGGCGAGACGGAGTGCCCAGTGGGTGGCCACGGTCCGCCAGAATCCCGCTCGCTCCCAGCGCCGCCGCGATGTCCGGGCGACCGCCGGGACCACGCGGAAGCGGCCGACGCGCTTGAGCCGTCGGACGAGCTCCACGTCCTCGAAGAGCGGCCAGTCCGGGTAGCCGCCCGACGCCCGGTACGCCTCGCGGGTGGCGAAGAGGGCCTGGTCGCCGGTGGCGGTACCGAAGAGGCGGGTCCGGATCCGCACGCCCAGCTCGAGCACTCGCCAGCGGCTGGCCCCGGAGGTGGGAGGCCGGAGCCCGAACCGGAAGCAGCCACCGGCCGTACCGCCCCCCCCGAGGGCCGCGCGGAGGAGCGAGGCCGACGCCGGCGGGAGCCGCGTGTCCGCGTGGAGGAAGACCAGCACGTCGCCCCGGGCCTCTCGTGCGCCCTCGTGGAGCTGGCGGCCGCGTCCCGGCTCCGAGCGCACCACCCGGGCCAGCGGTTCCGCCCGCTCCCGTGTCGCGTCGTTGCTGCCTCCGTCCACCACCAGCAGCTCGGCGCGGTCCCCGAAGGCGTCCCGGGCCGAGCGGAGCGCGCCTTCGATCCGGTCCTCCTCGTCCAGCGTGGGCACGACGACCGAGATCGTGGCGGGCTTCACCCCCCGCGGCCGCCCCCCTCCGCAGGGCGCTCGGACAGCTCCACGAGAACGCCGCCGGTCGAGCGGGGATGGAAGAACGCGACCCGGTGGCCGCCGGCGCCCGGGCGGACGCCCGGATCCAGCAGCTCGAGTCCCCGGTCGGCGGCTCGACGCGCGGCCTCCTCCACGTCGTCGACGGCCAGGCACACGTGGTGCACGCCGGGGCCGTGCCGGTCGAGGAACCGGCCGACGGCGGTCTCCGGGCCGGTGGGCTCGAGGAGCTCCACGCGTCCGACGCCCTCGCCGAAGAAGGCGACGCGCACGCCCTCCGCGGGGATCTCCTCCCGGCCGGCCGGCTCGCTCCCCAGCAGGGCGCTCCACACCGGGAGGGCGCCCTCGAGCGAGCGGACCGCGATGCCGACGTGGTCGATGTGAGCGCGATCGGTCATGCGAGTCGGAGAGGGCGTGGAGCGGTGAAGGTCCGAACTTTCCGGCCGGCGCAAGGTATCCTGTCGCGTGAGAGCGGACCACCGGCGACCCGCGGTCCGCAAGTCACTGCCGAAATCCGAACCGAGAGCGAGGAACAGAGATGACGACCGGTGCCGAACCCATCGAGGTGACCGACGAGTCCTTCGAGGAGGAGATCGAGAACGCGGACGGGCTCACGATGGTGGACTTCTGGGCCGAATGGTGCGGACCCTGCCGCATGGTGGGCCCCATCGTCGAGGAGCTCGCCGGCGAGTACGCGGACTCGGTCAAGGTCGGCAAGGTCGACGTCGACCAGAACCAGCGGACCGCGCAGCGTTTCGGCGTGCGTTCGATTCCGAGCATCCTCTTCTTCCGTGACGGCGAGCACGTGGACACGGTGGTGGGCGCCGTTCCCAAGGCTCAGCTCGAAGAAAAGATCAAGGAGCACAGCTGACTCCGACGGCCGAATCGGCCGTCGCCGCTCCCGACCGACGCCTCCCGGCGCCTCACGGCCCGGGAGGCGTCTGCACGAGGAGGCTCGCTTGGAGTGCGGTCTGTACGTCGTGTCCACGCCGATCGGCAACCTCTCGGACCTGACCGACCGGGCGCGTGACGTCCTCCGCACCGCGCCGGTGGTGTTCGCCGAGGACACGCGTCGCACGGGACGCCTCCTGACGTCGATCGACGCGTCACCCGAGCTGGTCTCCCTCCACGAGCACAACGAGGCGAGCCGCGTGCCCGACCTGCTCGAGCGGCTCGAGGGCGGGAGCCCCTGTGTGCTCGTGTCGGACGCCGGCGTCCCGGCGGTCTCCGACCCCGGCCGGCGAGCGGTGCGGGCGGTCCTGGACGCCGGGTATCCCGTCCGGGCCGTCCCGGGTGCCTCGGCGGTGACGGCGGCGCTCTCGGTGGCGGGCTTTCCGGCCGACCGCTTCGTCTTCCTCGGATTTCCTCCGCGATCGGGCGGTGAGCGGGACCGCTGGATGGAGCGCTGCGCGTCGCTGGAGTGGACCGCCGTGGCGTTCGAGTCCCCCCGCCGCGTGTCGACCTTGCTGGGTGACTGGGCGGAGCGCGGTCTCGCCGACCGTCGCTGCGTCGTCTGCCGCGAGCTCACCAAGCTCCACGAGCAGATCGAGCACGGCTCTGTGGCCGAGCTGGCCCGGCGTATCGGGGACGCGGAGCTGCGGGGCGAGGTCACCCTCGTGCTCGAAGGCGGTGAGGCCCCCGGCTGGGAGGATCGGCGTGAGGAGGTCGAGGCGGCGGCGCGGAGCCTGGTGGCGGACGGCTTCAGCACTCGTGACGTCGCCGAGCGGCTTCAGGAGCGCTTCGACGTTCCGCGGAACGCGGCGTACGAGCTCGCCCTCGCCAGCGAGCCGTCCGGAGGCGACGGGTGAGCCCGGAACGTCCGGAGGGGGTTCCGGACACGATCCGCCGGACGCACGCCGCGGATCGGGAGCGCCGCGGTCGTCGTGATCGGGGCTACCAGCGAGCGGTCCGCGTCGGCCTGATCGTCTCGGTCGCCGCCCACCTGATCGTCCTCTTCCTCCTGGGTCGTCAGCTCCGGATGCCGGAGATGGGCTACGAGCCGCTGCAGCTTCCGATCGACGAGCGTGCGCGGGGCCTGCGGCTCGTGCGCGTGACCACGCCGGCGGCCGAGCCTCCGCCCCCCACGACGAGCCCCGAGCAGCCCGCCCCCGAGGCCGCGGAGCCCGAGCCGGAGGAGGCGACGCCGGAGCCCGGCGGTGAGGAAGCCGCTCCTGAAGAAGAGGCCGCCGACGAGCCCGCCGGTGAGGAGACCGAGGTCAGCAACGCGGATCGGCTGCAACCCCACGAGGGCGACTCCCGTCTGTGGGAAGACTTCTGGGACGAGGACCTCCAGCGGCGCTATCTCGGGGGCACGGCGAGGGCCGACAGCGCGATTCGCGCGATCCTGGGGCGGTATCTCGACAGCCTGCGCCTGACGCAGGAGGAGCTGGAGCGTGCGAGGGACTGGACCTTCACCGAGGGCGAGGATCGCTGGGGAATCTCCCCCGAGGGGATCCACCTGGGCGACATCACGATCCCCCTCCCGGTCGATCAGCTGCTCTCACCCTCCGGTCCCAGGCGCCGGGAGCTGGAGCGGGAGCTCCGTGAGCTCCAGGCGATCCAGCGCCAGGAGGCGCTCCTCGAGGCGGAGGAGACCCGGGAGGAGCGGATCGAAGCCATGCGCGATCGCGCCCGCGAGCAGGCCGAACAGGACAGCGCCTCCGACGACGGGGGCTGAGCCGCTCCGGCGGGAGGGCCGGGGCCGTTGCCGCCGCCGCCGCCGGTCGATTACACTGCCGCCGCCGGGCGCCCGGCGTCCGCGTCAGCCCGAACCAGCCACGGAGACCGAGATCCAGTGACCGAGCAGCTCGACAGCCGCTACGACCCGACGGACCTGGAGCGCCGCCACTATCGGCGCTGGGAGGAGAGCGGCTATTTCCACCCCTCGTCGGAGGGCGCCGACGATCCGTACGTGATCGTGATCCCTCCCCCGAACGTCACCGCCGAGCTCCACATGGGGCACGGCCTCAACAACACCATCCAGGACGTGCTCGTCCGACGCGAACGGATGCGCGGTCGGGACGCCCTGTGGGTGCCGGGCACCGACCATGCCGGGATCGCCACGCAGAACGTCGTCGAGCGACAGCTCGCAGAGGAGGGGACGAACCGACGGGAGCTGGGCCGCGACGCCTTCGAGGAGAGGGTGTGGGCCTGGGTCGAGGAGTACGGCTCGACGATCATCCGGCAGCTCAAGACGATCGGCGCCTCCTGCGACTGGGACCGGACCCGGTTCACGCTGGACGCCGGGCTCTCCCGCGCCGTGCGCGAGGTCTTCGTGCGGCTGCACGAGGAGGGGCTGGTCTACCGCGGGAACTACATCATCAACTGGTGCCCGCGATGCTCGACCGCGCTCTCCGACGAGGAGGTGGAGCACCGGGAGACCGACGGCGAGCTGTGGCGGATCCGCTATCCCTTCGCCGACGGCGAGGGGGGCGTCGAGGTGGCCACGACCCGGCCCGAGACGATGCTCGGCGACACCGCCGTCGCCGTCCACCCCGACGACGACCGCTACCGGGAGCTCGTGGGCCGGACGGTGATCCTCCCGCTGGTCGGCCGGGAGCTGCCCGTCGTCGCGGACGCGTTCGTGGACCCGGACTTCGGCTCCGGCGTGGTCAAGGTCACGCCGGCCCACGACCCCAACGATTTCCGGATCGGCCAGCGCCACGACCTTCCGAGCCCGAGCGTGCTGGACGAGGACGCCGCGGTCGGCGAGCCGGCGCCGGAGCGGTTCCGGGGCCTGGACCGCTACGAGGCGCGTCGGCGCGTCGTCGAGGAGCTCCGCGAGGAGGGTCGGCTGATCGCCGTCGAGGACCACGTCCACTCGGTCGGTCACTGCTATCGATGCGACACGGTGGTCGAGCCGCGGCTGAGCGAGCAGTGGTTCGTGAAGATGGAACCGCTGGCCCGACCCGCGCTGGAGGCGCACCGGAGCGGCGAGCTCCGATTCCACCCCGCCCACTTCGGGCGGGAGTACGCGCACTGGCTCGAGAACATCCGGGACTGGTGCATC
>CAZEUW010000165.1:0-5796 GCA_964515425.1 uncultured Gemmatimonadota bacterium
GGGTGAGGCGGCCCGGTCCGTCGCGGCCGGCGGAGGCGGCGGCGCAGGCCCGCAGGCGATCCGCGCCGACTGGATCCGGGCCGACGCGCTCCGGGAGGCGGGACGCCCCGAGGAGGCCACGCGGCTGTTCCGTCGCGCGCTCGAGCGGCAGGAGGCGGCGCTCGGGCCGGAGCATCCGGACGTCGGTCAGAAGGCCGCGGCGCTCGCCCGCCACCTGGAGGACACGGGGCTCAGCGACGAGGCGGTGGCCTGCTACCGGCGCGCGCTCGACGCCTTCGAGGCGGCGCTGGGACCCGACTCGGAGGCCGCCGCCGCGGCCCGCACCGGCCTGGCCCGCACGGAGGAGGCGAGCTCCGGGGGCTGAGCGACCAGCGGGGGCGCCTCCCGGGCCGCGGCCGTCGGTTCAGAGCCCGGCGGCGACCTCCGCGCCGGCCACGATCGTCCGGCCGGGCGCCCGGAAGCCGCGGACCTCCTGGTAGCTCGCGTCCAGGAGGTTCTCCACCCGGAGCGTCGCCTCGAGCCCCGGCTCCTCGCCGTCGGCCCCGAGCAGCGGCAGCCGGGCGCCGACGTCCAGCCGCAGGTAGTCGTCGAGCACGATGCGCTCCGCCGGAAAGGTCGAGAAGTCGCGGTCGTCCCGCTCGCCCACCCACCTCGCGTCCAGCCGGAAGGTGCCGTCCAGGGGCAGGGGCCCGTGCAGCCCGAGGCGGGCCCGGTGGGTCGGCCGCCGCAGCAGCCGGTCGCCCTCCACGAAGGCGGCGTCCGGCCCCTGGCCGAAGCCGGCGTCCTCCACCTCGCTGTCCAGCCACGTGTAGGAGGCCTCGACGCCGGCCTCCCCGGGCAGAGCGAGCTCCGAGCCCACCTCGACGCCCCTCGCCGCGGCGGCGGCGACGTTGAAGTAGTTGGGCGCCCCCGGCTCCGGCGGTGCGGAGGTGAACTGGATCAGATCCTCGAAGCTCTGGTCGAACCAGGTGACCGAGAGCGAGAGCCCGGGCTCGCGCCACTCCTGCTCGACGCCCACCTCCCAGCTCTCCGACGTCTCGGGGTCGAGATCCGGGTTCCCGCTCACGAATCCGGTCGCGAAGTTCTCGAAGAACGTGGGCTCCTTGAAGGCGGTGCCGTACGAGCCGCGCACCCGGGTGCCGGTGGGGAGCTCCCAGGCCGCGCCGAGGCGGTAGGTGTCGTGGGTGCCGAACGCCTCGTTGTCGTCCAGCCGCGCTCCCGCCGAGACGGTGAGCGCGTCCGCAGGCCGCCCCAGGGCCTGCACGTAGATCCCGGTGTTGCCGCGGTCGACGTCCATCGCTCCCGTCGTGGTGCCGAATTCGCTCCGCGACTCGTTCGAGCTCCGCTCGTCCTGCCGCTCCCGCTCGATCCCCGCGGTCAGCACGGTCCCCCCGCCCACCTCGTAGTCGAGCCGGGCGTCCACGCTGCGGCGGCTCAGGTCGCCGGTGCTCTGGAAGGCGAAGGCGCCCAGCGTGTCCGCCGGCCCGTCGCGGGCGTCGTCGAAGCCGGTGTCGACCTCGTCGAGGCGCAGCTCCACCCGGGCGTCGAGCCGCTCGGTGAGCGCGTGGCGGACGCGGGCGCCGACGACGAGCTCGTCGCCGAACCCGAACTGGTTCCGGTCGACCGCCTCCCCGGAGGCGTCCGTGGGCGTGTGCGCCGCGTGGTCGGCGTAGCGGATCGAGAGGCTGGCCTCGGTCGCCTCTCCGGGCCGCACGACGACGCGGCCACTCCCGACCGTGTTCTCGAAGTCGTTGTTGAAGGCGAGGATGCCGTCGGTCGCGAATCGCGACAGGGAGAAGGAGTACGAGACCTCCTCGCCCCCGCCGGCCAGCGCGGCGTCCCACTCCAGCGTCCCGTGGGTGCCGGCCGCCGCGGAGGCGCTCGTCCGGGGTGCGCCCTCGCCCTCCCGCGTGAAGACCTGCACGACGCCCGTCACGGCGTCCGAGCCGTACACGACGCTCACGGGCCCCCGCACGACCTCGATCCGCTCGACGTTGTCGGTCGTGAGGGTGGAGAAGTCGAAGTCGCCCCCCGGACGGTTCACCGGCACGCCGTCGACCAGCACCTTCACGTAGTTGCTCTCGCCGCCGCGCACGAAGAGCGAGGTCGTGCCCCCCCACGAGCCGTTCCGGGCCACGTGGACGCCCGGCACGCCACGGAGCAGCTCGGCGACGTTCACGGCCCCGGAGCGCTCGATCTCCTCCCGGTCGATCACGGTCGCCGTCACGGTGAGCTCGTCCTCGGGGACGGGGAGCCGGTGAGCCGTGACCACGAGATCCTCGACCTCGACGATCGAGTCGGGCGAAGGGAGCTCCCCCTCCTGGGCGTCCAGCGTCGAGCCGGTCGCCGCCGACAGCGCGAGGAGGGCGACCGCGACGATCGCCGCCCTCGACGGGCCGACCTCCGGGCTGGAAATCGCGTTCGCTCGTTCGTTCATCGACATGTCTGACATCCTTTTACGTTTAGTGATCTCGTGTGTACTCTAACTCTCTCGCCCCTCCGGTTCCGTCCCGTCGCGCTGGAGCGGCGTGACCCTCGGCGCGCCGGCGGCGGGGCCGGGTCCCGGATGCGCGTCGATCCGCACGGGCCACCCGTACGCCCGCTCGACGGACTCCCGGGTCAGGACCTCGTCCGGCTCGCCCTCGGCCAGCCCCGCGCCCTCGCACAGCAGCAGGAGCCGGTCGGCGGTCCGCGCCGCGGCGTCGAGGTGGTGGGTCACCAGCAGCACGGTGACGCCCTCCTCGTCGACCAGGCGGCGCAGCAGCCCGAGGATCTCCATCTCGTGCCTCAGGTCGAGCGACACGGTCGGCTCGTCCAGCACCAGCGCCCGCGGCTCCTGCGCCAGCGCACGGGCGATCCTGGCGAGCTGCCGCTCGCCGCCCGAGAGGGTCGAGAACGGCCGGCCCGTGAGGCCCTCCAGGTCGCAGCGTCGGAGGGCGTCGGCGATCGCGCGTCGGTCCTCGTCGCGCTCGCTCCGCCAGGCGCCCAGGTGCGGGTAGCGGCCCATGGCCACGAACTCCCGGACCGTCAGCGGGAAAGCGACCTCCTCGCTCTGCGGGACCACGCCCACGCGCCGGGCCATCTCCCGGGGACTCCAGTCGCCGGGGGGACGGCCGTCGAAGGCCAGCGTGCCGCTCTCCGGCTCCAGGGACCCGAGGAGCAGGCGCAGCAGCGTGGACTTGCCCGAGCCGTTCGGACCGATGAGCCCGAAGAGCTCACCCCAGGCGACCGCCAGGTCGACGCCGTCGACGGCTCGCTCCGGGGCGTCCGGATAGCGGAAGGCGAGCCGTCGGGCCTCGAAGGCCCGGCCCCGGCCGCTCACGGCGCGCGGCTCCCGGCCCCGGCGGCCGCCCGATCCGAGCGGCGGGTGAGCAGGAGCACGAAGAGCGGAACGCCGATCAGCGCCGTGACGACGCCCACGGGGATCTCGGCGGGCGCGGCGGCCGTGCGGGCGGCGGTGTCGGCCAGCACGAGGAAGGCGGCGCCGGCCAGGGCCGCGGCGGGCAGGAGCTTCCGGTGGTCGCTGCCCCAGGCGAGCCGGACCCCGTGGGGCACGATGAGCCCGACGAAGCCGATCGCGCCGCTCACCGCGACGGTGGCGGCCACGAGCAGGGACGCGGCCAGGTAGATCACGCGCTTGAGCCCCTCGACGCGGACGCCGAGGAAGAGCGCCGTCTCTTCGCCCACGGCCAGCAGGTTCAGCGGCCGGCCGAGCGCCAGCAGCAGCAGCGCCCCGGGCGTGACCCACACGGCCAGCACCAGGACCGCGTCGAAGTCGGCGCCGGCGAGGCTGCCCATCATCCAGTAGATGGCCGACCGGAACGTCTCGGCGCTCCCGAAGGTGAGCAGGAGCAGGATCACGGCGTTGAAGAAGGCGCCGACCACCACCCCGGCGAGCAGCAGCGTCCGGGTGTCGAGGCGGGTCCCGCCGTGCTCGGCCACCTGGAGCACGATGCCGACGGCGGCCAGCGCGCCGACGAAGGCGGCCAGGGGCAGGATCCAGCCCGAGGCCGCCGCCCACCCGAGCACGAGGCAGGTCACGGCGCCGAGCGCGGCCCCGCCGGAGACTCCGAGCACGTACGGTTCGGCGAGCGGGTTGCGGAGGAGGGCCTGGAGCGCGGCGCCGGCGAGCGCGAGGCCCGCGCCGACCAGCGCGGCCAGGAGAGCGCGCGGCGCCCGGATGCCGAGCACGATCGCGCGGGCCTCGCGGTCGCCGGCGCCCGCGATGGCGTCGAGCACGCGGCCGGGCCCCAGGCTCACCGGTCCGACCGAGACCGCCACGGCCAGGCTCGCCACGAGGACGACCGTCAGCAGGGCGAGCCGGGTCGCCGTCTCGCGCACACGCAATGCAATACCCCCTCCCTCGAGGGTTCGAGGCCCGCGAGGGGGAGGGGGTGGTCCGTGCCGTCACCGGCCGATCCGCCCGACCCCTCCCTCGAGGGGCTCGTGTCGGGCGCGTCGGGGCCGGTCTCCTGACTCGAGGCGACGCCGCTCGCCTTCCCGTCCCCCGACCTGGGGGACAGTGGCGCTTCGAGCGGTCGATCCGGAGCGCGACCCGGCGGACGTGGCCGCCGTCGGCTCCGAGCCTCTCACAGTGGCGGGGCCGTGTCGGATTCGCACCGACTTCCGGTAGGCCCCGACCGCGTCTATGTCACTCCGTACCCAGGGTAGCCGTGGCGTGGCGCCGGGCGCAACCGTCGCGGCCGGCGCGTCCCGGCGTCAGCCGGCGTAGCTCGGGGCGTTGCCCGGCTTCCACTTGATGTTGCAGCCCGCGCTCGGCCGCTGTTCCTCCGGCGGCTCCTCGCCCCGCAGCAGCCGGTCGGCCGCGTCGCGCAGGTCCGAGCCCGTGACGGGGACGTCGTTGCCGGGGCGGCTGGCGTAGAACTGGCCGCGGTAGTACAGGAACCGGTCGCCGTCGAAGAGGAAGAAGTCCGGCGTGCAGGCGGCGCCGTAGGCCCGGGCGACCTCCTGGCTGGCGTCGAACAGGTAGGGGAAGGGATAGCCGACGCGCTCCTTCTCCTCCCGCATCTTCTCCGGCCGGTCGGCCGGGTGGCTCTCGACGTCGTTCGAGTTGATCCCCACGACGGCGAGCCCGCGCTCCATGTACTCGCGGGCGAAGGCCGCGAGCTCGTCCTGGACGTGCTTCACGAAGGGGCAGTGGTTGCACATGAAGACGACGAGCAGGCCCGGGGCCTCCTCGAAGTCGGAGAGCGACACCGTCTCGCCCCCGGTGTCCGGGAGCTGGAAGTGGGGGGCGCGCTCGCCCAGCTCGGGCATCGTGGATGGCGTGACGGCCATGTCGGGTACCTCCGGTCTCGTGCGGTCTCGTCCCCGCCGCGCGGTCCCCGCCCGGCGGTCCTCGCTCCGTCCCCTGAACGGTACAAGAAGCGCACCAGCCGCCGCGGGATCGCGCCCGGGCGTCTTGCGGGGCCGCCGCGGCGGCCGGCACTCTGTCCTCTTCAGCGCGCTGCTCCGCCGAACCCCCCACCGCCGGGAGCGTCCATGGCGTCGTCGAGGCTGCGAGGTCCGGGTCCGGGGGCCCTGGTCGCGGCGGCCTTCCTCGGCCCCGGCACGGTGACGACGGCCACCGTCGCCGGCGTCCGCTTCGGCACGGCGCTCCTCTGGGCGCTGCTCTTCTCGGTGGTCGCCACGCTCGTGCTGCAGGAGATGGCCGCGCGGCTCGGGCTCGTGACCGGGCGCGGCCTGGGCGAGGCGATCCGCGCCCGCTGCCGGGGCCCCGTGGCCCGCGTCCTGGCCGTCGGCCTCGTGCTCGGCGCGATCGTGCTCGGCAACGCC
>CAZEUW010000166.1:0-5792 GCA_964515425.1 uncultured Gemmatimonadota bacterium
CCGCCGCCTCGCCGCGCCCGGCCGGGGACGGGGCCGGCGGTGCCGCCGCCGCCGGATCGGACGCGGTGGAGCTGGCACGCGAGGTCGTCCGCATGGGGACCCGGCTGGGGGGCCGCGTCTGGGCCACCGACCGTGCGAGCGCCGCTTCGGCGCTGGAGGCGGCCTTCCGCGCCGTCCGCGAGGAGGAGGAGCTGCTGAGCACATGGCGCGGCGGGACCGAGCTCGCGCGGGTGAACCGCTCCCGGCCGGGCCGCACCGTGACGGTCGACGGGCGTCTCCACGGGCTCCTCCGCGAGGCGTGGCGCCTCTCCGAGGCGACGGAGGGGGCGTTCGACCCGGCGGTCGGCGCGCTCGTCGACGCCTGGGACCTCCGGGGCGAGGGCCGGCGCCCGACGGCCGCCGGGCTCCGGGCCGCGCGCGAGGCCTCCGGACGCCGCTGCTTCCGGATCGGCGACCGCCGCCGGGTCGAGCGCCGCTGTCCGGGCGCCTGGATCGACGCGGGCGCCTTCGGGAAGGGGTCTGCCCTGCGCCGGGCCCGTACGGCGCTGGAGGAGGCGGGCGTCGAGGCGGCCCTGCTGGACTTCGGGGGACAGCTGATGGCGATGGGCAGCCCAACGGACCGGTCCGCCTGGCCGACGGCCGTGGCCCACCCGGCCGACCGCGGCCGGACGGTCGTCCGCCTCGGCCTCCGGGACCGGTCGGCCGCGACCACCGCGTCCTCCGAGCGCTTCGTGGTGATCGACGGCGAGCCGCGGGGCCACGTCGTCGATCCGCGGTCGGGACGGCCGGTCCCGCCCTGGGGGAGCGTCACCGTGGTGGCGGACGATCCGATGCTTGCCGACGCGCTGTCGACGGCGCTCTTCGTCATGGGTCCGGCGGAGGCGCTCGCCTGGGCCGGGGGGCGCGAGGACGTCGGCGTGCTCACGCTCGTGCTGGAGGAGGACGGCGGCGTGGCCGCCTGCTGGAACGGGGCCATGGAGCCCCACCTGGAGGAGCGGCCGGAGCGCCGGGCCTGCCCCGGCGGACCGGACGAAGACTCGGTCGACGAAGATCCTGGAGAAGCTGGAGAACCTGGAGACACGGGGAGGAAGCGAAGTGGATAGAGCAGGGTGGAGCGGGAAGCGTACGCGGTGGTCGGGACTCCTGGTGGCACTCGTGGCCGGGCTGGCGCTGATCGCGCTGGCGGCGCCGCTCGCGGCCCAGGAGGCCGAGACGGAGGCGCGCCTCGACAGCCTCGAGGCCCGCGTCGCCGAGCTGCAGGAGCGCCTCGCCGCCGGCGACACGGTGGACGTCGAGGAGCTGCGACGCCGCCTGGAGATCGTCACCCGCCAGATCGAGCAGATGCGCCTCGGCCAGGAGGTCGTGCGGGCGGACTCGGGGCTGTACGGTCTGGCGCCGGCGGCGTCGAAGGTCTACAAGGTCGATCGCGGCGTGTCGATCGGGGGGTACGGGGAGATCCTGTACGAGAACTTCGCGGCCGAGCGGGAGGACGGCTCCGCGGCGAGCGCGAAGGACCAGATCGACGCCCTGAGGGCCATCGTCTACGTGGGCTACAAGTTCAACGACCAGCTCCTCTTCAATTCCGAGATCGAGTTCGAGCACGCCACCACCAGCGGCGGCACCGGCTCGGCCTCGGTGGAGTTCGCCTACCTCGACTACCGCCTCTCCGACGAGCTCGGCGTCCGGGCCGGCCTCGTCCTCCCGCCGATGGGGTTCGTCAACGAGGTGCACGAGCCGCCCACCTTCCTGGGGACCGAGCGTCCCGTGACCGAGAGCGTGATCATCCCCAGCACGTGGCGGGAGAACGGCATCGGGGTGTTCGGGGCGTCCGGGGACTTCGAGTACCGCGGCTACGTGATCAACAGCTTCGACGCGGTGGGCGAGGGGGACTCGCCCGCCAGCGGCTTCGGCGCCGGAGGCCTGCGCGGCGGACGGCAGAAGGGGGGCAAGGCGCTGGCCGAGGACATGGCGCTCGTGGGCCGGGTCGACTGGAAGGGACACCCGGGCCTGATGGTCGGCACCTCGGTCTTCCTGGGCGAGACCGCCCAGAACGCGCCGAACCCGCTGGCCGGGGAGACCGGTGAGGAGACCGTGGGCGCCCGGACGCTGATCTGGGAGGGCCACGCGCAGTACCAGGCCCGCGGGTTCGACCTGCGCGGCCTCTTCGCGATGGCCGACGTGGACGACGTGACGGCGCTGAACGCCGTGAAGGGCCTCACGGGCTCGGAGTCGGTCGGCGAGCGGCTGGCGGGCGGGTACCTGCAGGCGGGCTACGACGTGCTGCGGCGGGCCGAGACCGACCACCAGCTCCTCCCCTACGTGCGCCTCGAGAGCGTGAACACGCAGGACGAGGTGCCGGCCGGGTTCTCCGCCGATCCCGCCAACGACCGTACGATCGTCTCGCTCGGGGCGGCCTGGAAGCCGGTGCCCGGCGCCATCCTGAAGGCGGACTACAACGTCCACTCCAACGAGGCGGAGACCGGCGTGAACCAGTTCAACGTGGCCGTGGGCTACCTGTTCTGAGGAGCGCGAACGGGATGGGACGACCCCGGGCGACGTCCGGACGACTCGCACTCGTGGGCGCCGCGCTCCCGCTCCTGGCGCTCGTGCCCGCGGTCGGGGCGGCGCAGGAGGCGCTCAGCCAGCGGGAGGCGCTCCGGATGGCCTTCCCCGAGCCCGCGGAGATCGAGCGCCGCACCGCCTACCTCGCGGAGGAGGAGCTGGAGCGGGCGCGCGAGCTGGCGGCGCCCGGCGTGGAGATCGACGAGGCGCTGGTCACCTTCTACGTGGGCAGCGTCGCCGACTCGACCCTGGGCGTCGCCTACTTCGACGCGCACGTCGTCCGCACGCTGCGGGAGGTCCTCATGGTCGTGGTCGAGCCGGACGGGCGCATCGGCCGGATCGAGGTCCTCTCCTTCCAGGAGCCCCGCGAGTACCGGCCCCCGGAGGGCTGGCTCGACGAGTTCGGCGGCCTGACGCTCTCCGAGCGACTCTCCACCAAGGGCGACGTCGTGAACGTCACCGGGGCCACCCTCACCTCCCGGGCGGTCACGCGCGCGGCGCGCCGGGTGCTCGCGCTCCACCGGATCGTCGACCCGCTGGGCGGCGACCCTCCCTCCGAGAGCGACGGCGGCCGGTGAACCCGTTCGAGCGCTGGTCGGTCTGGGTCACCTCCTTCCTGACGGTCGCCACGGGCGTCGGCTACTTCGTCACCAAGTACCTGATGAGCTCGGCCGACCCCTACGCGGTCGTCAACAGCCCGCTCCAACCCGTCTTCCTCAAGCTGCACGTGTTGACGTCGCCGCTGCTGCTCTTCGCGCTCGGCCTGATCGCCGTCCGGCACGTCTGGCGCCACTTCCGGAGCGGCGTCCGCTGGAGCCGGAAGACCGGGATCGTCCTGGCGCTGAGCGTGCTGCCCATGGTCGTGTCCGGCTACCTGATCCAGGTGCTGACCTCGGCCGGCTGGATCCGGGCGATGGCGATCGCCCACATCGCCTTCGGGGTCCTCTACGCCGCGGGAGTCGCCGCCCACTCGTGGATCATCCGCCGGCGCGACCCGCCCACGCCGCGCTTCTGCGACGGGAAGCAGGCCGACGGCGGCCGAAACTTTTCGGGCCCGAGCGCGAAGGATACAGTAGAGAGGCGACGGTCGGCGGCCACCGACGGGAGGGACGGACGCGATGAACGAGATCCTCAAGAAGCAGATCTGGCGGAAGCTCGACGGGCTCTCCGACGAGAAGGGCTACCAGATCCTCGACTACGTCCGCTTCCTCGAGCAGGAGTACGCCGAGGGCGCGTCCGAGGCGAAGGGATTCCGCCGCTTCGCCGAGATCCTCCAGGACAAGATGCGCAAGGAGCGGGTCCCGGCGTCCGCGCTGCGGGAGACGATGCGGGTGATGGGCCAGACCGACCGGGTGTTCGGCGCCTTCCGCGAGGCGGCGAACGAGTTCCTCCGCGAGATGGACTCGGAGGTCCGTCCCGAGGCTCCGCCCCGGGGGCCCTCGGAGCCCCCGCGCGGCCGTGAAGTGGTGATCGAGTGACCGACGCGGCGACGGCCCGGCGGCGGAGCGCCGAGGCGCCGACCCTGGACGAGCGGCTCGAGGGCGACGACGACGGCTGGCCGGGGCTGCGGGGCTTCGCGCGGGCGCTCGCCGGGATCCCGGCCTTCGGGAAGCTGCTCTTCCGGCTGCTCTCCGACGGACGCGTGCCGCTGGTCGACAAGGCGATCTTCGCGTTCACGATCGTCTACCTCTTCGCGCCGGTCGACCTCGTGCCCGACTGGCTGCCGATCGTCGGCGGCGTGGACGACCTGCTGCTCGTCCTGTTCAGCGTCGACCGCCTCCTGCACCGGACGGACCCGGACCTGCTGCTGGAGCACTGGGACGACGACCCGGAGCGGCTGCTCTCGCTGTGCCGACTCCTGGATCGGGCCGCGGCCGGGGTGCCCTCGTGGGCCCGCAGGGTGCTGCGGGCCGGCTGAAGGGGCTCCGGGAGGCGTCCGCTCCCCCGGGCGGCTTTGACGCGCGCGGGGGCGCGGCCTAGCTTTCGTCATGGATTCGTCGCCGTACAGCCGCACGGACGTCGGGGCCCGCGGACCGCTCGGAGGGCCGCCCGCCGTGCGGGTTTTTTGTATCCCGGCCCCGCCCCGAACCCCGACCCCCCGGCAGCCATGACGCACCCGCCGATGGAAGAAGCGCTCACCTTCGACGACGTCCTCCTGGTCCCGCGGCACTCCACGGTCCACCCGAGGGACGTCGACCTCTCGACCCGCTTCACGCGCAACGTGCGGCTGGCCGTGCCGGTCGTCTCCGCGGCGATGGACACGGTCACCGAGCACGAGATGGCCATCCACCTGGCGCGCCACGGCGGCATCGGCGTCATCCACAAGAACCTCACGATCGAGCGTCAGTGTGCGGAGGTCGACCGGGTCAAGCGCTCCGAGAGCGGCATGATCCTCAATCCGATCACGCTCGGTCCGGACGCGCGTCTGCGTGACGCCACGGCGCTCATGTCCGAGTTCTCGATCAGCGGCGTGCCGATCGTGGAGGAGGACGAGACGCTGGTCGGCATCCTCTCCAACCGCGATCTGGTGTTCGAGACGGATCTGGGGCGCCGCGTGCGCGACGTGATGACGAGCGACGGGCTGGTGACGGTGCCGCGGGGCACTTCGCTCGACGAGGCGGAGGAGATCCTGCGGGAGCACAAGATCGAGAAGCTCCCGGTCGTGGACGAGGAAGGGAAGCTCCACGGCCTGATCACGGTCAAGGACATCTTCAAGCGCCGCAAGCACCCGGACGCCTCGAAGGACGAGCACGGCCGTCTCCGGGTCGCGGCGGCCGTGGGCGCCTCCGACGAAGACAGGATCCGTGCGCGCGAGCTGGTCGAGGCGGGCTGCGACGTCGTGGTCGTGGACACGGCGCACGGCCACTCGCAGGGGGTGCTCGAGGCGGTCGACCACCTCCGGCAGTCGCTGCCCGACGTCGAGCTGGTCGCGGGCAACGTCGCCACGCGCGAGGGGGCACGGGCCCTCGTCGACCGGGGCGTGGACGCGGTGAAGGTGGGCGTGGGTCCGGGCTCGATCTGCACCACCCGGGTCGTGACCGGCGTGGGCGTGCCCCAGGTCACGGCGGTCCTGGAGGCCGTCGAGGGCGTCCGGGGCGAGGTGCCGATCATCTCGGACGGCGGGATCCAGCACTCGGGCGACCTCGTGAAGGCGCTGGCGGCCGGCGCCCGGACGGGGATGATGGGCTCGATGTTCGCCGGCACCGAGGAGAGCCCGGGCGAGTCGTTCC
>CAZEUW010000167.1:0-5744 GCA_964515425.1 uncultured Gemmatimonadota bacterium
CGCCCTGCTCCGGCCCGACGTGGTCTGGTTCGGGGAGGCCCTCCCCCGCGACGTCCTCGAGGCGGCCGCCGGCGCCGCCCGATCGTGTCGGGTCTGCCTGGTGGTCGGCACCAGCTCCGTCGTCCAGCCGGCCGCCTCGCTCGCGCTCGAAGCCGCGCGCTCGGGAGCGACCGTGATCGAGGTCAACCCCGAGGAGACGCCGCTCACCCCGCGGGCCGACCTGCGGCTGGCGGCCCGCGCCGCGGAGGCCCTCCCCCGCCTCCTCGCTCCCCGAGCGTGAGGCCTGTCGCGGGCCGGGCCGCCGATCCATCTTCCGGCCGACCGTCGCCTTCACCTCCGAACGGGGAGCCCTCCGCCATGGCCGACCACTCGCGTCTTCGCATCGCCGCATCCGTCCTGCTCCTCCCGCTCCTCCTGGCGGCCTGCGGCCAGCCGGAGCGTGAGGAGGGCCGCTCGACCGCGCCCGACGGGGCCGACGACACGGCCGGCGCGCCGGAGGCAGAGCACACCCTGAGCGCCGATCGGACGCACGCCCGCTTCAGCGCGTCGATCGAGCCCGTCCTCCGGGTGGCGTCCGGCGCCGTGATCGAGGCCCGGACGCAGGAGGCCTCCGCGGGCCAGCTCACGCCGTCCTCCACCGCCGCCGACGTGGCCGACCTGAGCTTCGATCCGATCCACCCGCTGACGGGACCCGTCTACGTCGAAGGGGCGGATCCGGGCGACGTGCTCGTCGTGAAGCTGCACGAGGTCGAGGTGGGCGACTGGGGCTGGAGCGCCGTCGTGCCGGGCTTCGGGTTCCTTCAGGACCGCTTCGACGAGGAATTCCTGAAGACCTACCGCTTCGAGGCGGACGCCGACACGGTCGACTTCGGCCACGGCTTCCGGATCCCTCTGCGCCCCTTTCCCGGGGTGGTCGGCGTCGCCCCCGACACCGACTCGCTGCTCTCCACGGTTCCACCGCGCGTGAACGGCGGCAACCTGGACGATCGCGACGTCGTCGAGGGCACGACCCTCTTCTTCCCGGTGTTCGTGGAGGGGGCGCTCTTCTCCATCGGCGACGGCCACGCCGCCCAGGGCGACGGCGAGATCTCGGGCACCGCGATCGAGGTGCCGCTGCGGGTCAGGTACCAGGTCTGGGTCGTGGACCGGCCGGAGCATCCGGTGCCGGAGACCCAGTACCTCAACGACGACGTCTACGCCGTCACGGCGGTCGGAGAGACGATCGACGAGGCGGCCCGCAAGGCCGCCGGCTACATGGTCGACTACCTCCAGCAGGTGCACGGCGTGCCGGGCGCCGAGGCCTATCTCCTGGCGTCGACGGCCGCCCACCTCAAGATCGCCGAGGTGGTCGACGTGCCCCACATGCTGGTGACGATGCAGCTCCCGCGGTCGGTGATCCCCGGCCACCCGCGCCCCGATCTCGTCCCGGGCGACTGAGCGCCCACGGTCCCGCCCGCCGCCGCCGTGGCCCGATTCCTGGACCGGTTCCCGCGCGGGATCCGGTACATGGCGGCGAGCGCCTTCTTCTTCAGCGTCATGAGCGTGCTGGTGAAGGCGGCGGGGACGACGCTGCCCACCATGGAGATCGTCCTGGCTCGGGGAGCCGTCATCCTCGTGGTGACCCGCGCCTGGCTCGCGCGGAAGGGCGTGTCGCCGTGGGGCCGTCGGAAGGGACTCCTCCTCACCCGCGGCCTGCTCGGCTTCACGGCGCTGAGCTGCTTCTACTACGCCCTCACCGTCCTGCCGCTGGCCGACGCGACGGTGATCCAGTACACGAATCCCGTCTGGACCGCGCTGATCGCGGTCGTCGTGCTCGACGAGCGGCTGCGGCGCATCGAGGTGGCGGGGGTCGTCGCCAGCCTGGCCGGGGTGGTCGTCCTGGTGCGGCCGACGTTCCTCTTCGGGTCGGGCGCCGCCGCGCTCGACCCGCTCCACGTCGCGATCGCCCTCTCGGGCGCGCTGTTCAGCGCCGCCGCCTACGTCACCGTCCGCGTGCTCGGCGCCACCGAGGACCCCCTCGTGATCGTCTTCTGGTTCGCGCTCGTGAGCGTGGCGGCCGCGGTCCCCCTCGCCGCGCCCACGGCCGTGTGGCCCGACGCGACGGGCTGGCTGCTGCTGGCGGGCGTCGGCGTCTCGGCGCAGATCGCGCAGGTGTTCCTGACGAAGGGGCTCGGCGAAGAGCGGGCCGGACGCGCGATGGCCGTCGCCTACCTCCAGATCGTCTTCGCCGCGGGTTGGGGGGCGCTCCTGTTCGACGAGGTGCCCGACGCGGCGATGGCCGGCGGGGCCCTGCTGGTAATGGTGGGCACCTGGCTCACGGGACGTCGGAGGGCGTGACGGGCGGCGCTCACCCGAACCAATCTCCGTACAGCTCGGGGCGCCGGTCGGGGTGGAAGAGTCGGCGCGCCGTGGAGGAGGCGCAGCCGTCGAGGTCCATGTCGAACAGCGCGAGGTCGTCGGTGAGCGCCTCGGCGCGTCCGAGGATCCGACCCTCGGGGTCGACCACGAAGGACCCCCCCGCGAAGGTCATCCCGTCCTCGGATCCGACGCGGTTGCACAGGGCCACGAAGTAGCCGTTCTGGAAGGCCGCGACCCGGAGCTCCGCCTCGAACATCCCCTCCGGCCACTCGCCGTGGAGGCCGGCCTGGGGCACGGCCACGATCTCGGCGCCCTCGACGCCCAGCGCCCGTGTGTACTCCGGGAAGTGCCGGTCGTAGCAGATCGCGACCCCCACCCGTCCGACCGCCGTCTCGTACACGGGCGCGCCGCGGTCGCCCGGCGCGTAGTAGTCCTTCTCGCGGAAGCCCTCGAAGTCGGCGACGTGGACCATGCGGGTGACGCCGAGCAGGGTCCCGTCGGCGTCGACGACCGGCGAGGCGTCGAAGGTCCGTCCGTCGTCGGCCACCTCGTAGAGGTTGAAGACGACGACGAGGCCGAGGTCGGCCGCGCGGGTCCGGAGCCGATCGGTCGTCGGTCCGGGGATCGGCTCGGCCAGCTCGCGCGCGCCCTCGAAGCCCGCCTCGCGCGGGAAGAAGCGGTCGAGCGCGAGCTCGGGAAAGACCACCAGGTCGGCGCCGGCCGAAGACGCCCGCTCCATCGCCCGGAGGGCGCGCTCACGGTTCTCCTCCCGGTCCGGGCCGGCGTGCTGCTGGACGAGCCCGACCCGGACGGTGCGGCCCGAGGGCGTCTCCGCGCTCACGGCGGTGGGGTCAGCCGCCGGACGCGTCGGCGGCAGCTCCGGCCGCGTCCGCCGTCGAGGCTCGGTCCCCCGCGCGACGGGCCGCGTCGGCCAGCTGACGGCCTCCGCGCTCCTCCAGCAGGGCCTCCAGGAAGTCCTGGCGCTCGGCCAGCAGGTCGAGCCGATCGTGGAGGCGGTCGAGCTCGCGGTCGTCGCGCAGGGCCTCGCTTCGCGACCGGTTCGACTCTTCCATGATCTCGAGCAGGCGTGCGGCGAACGGACGCAGCAGGAAGAGGGCGATCAGGCCTCCCCCGGTGAGGATGCCGACGATGGGGATGAGGATATCGATAGCGGTCATGTTCGTGGTCCCGGTGTGGCGCTGGGTCGTTCGGGCCGACGCGTCCCGGAGGACGGCCTCGGCCCCGGTGGCGGATCCTTACGTGCCCAACTCACAAGCGGTTTCGCCGGTCGAACGCGGACCCGCGGTCTCCCGGGTCCGCCCGACCCGCCTTGGGGGCCGGGCCGGGCACGACGAAGCGCTCGGTCACGATCCGGTCCCCGAACGCCGAGGCGTCGTCGTTGGAGGCGTTGGCCGATACGTCCACGGCGACGGCGCGCGGCCCCTTCGCCCCACGCGACGAGGGGGCGATCCAGGTCACCGTCCAGGTGATCTCGTCCCGGTCGCCCGCGCCGGCCGCGTCGGCGCCGTCGGCGGCGACCGACCCGTCCAGCGTGTGCCGGGCGTAGCGCACCGGCGTCCGGGTGCCCCCGGAGTCCGTCGACGCGGCGACGACCTCCGCGCGCGGGCCCTCGGCCCGGACGTCGCCGGCCTGCGCGCCCTCGCGCCGCCCCGCGAGGTAGCGGACGGCGAGCTGGAAGCCCCCCCGGCGCAGCGCGGGCGCCTCGAGCCGAACGGTCAGAGAGTAGGCCTCGCCGGGCGCGTAGCGCTCGGGGAGGCCGTCGAGAGTCACGCGCACGCTTTCCGGCTCTTCCGGCGTGTCCCAGTGGCATTCGCCGCAGGTCGGCTCGCCGAATCCGCCGGTGTAGCGCGGGGGCGGGCCGTCGGCGTACGCCCGGAGCCCGCTCGCGACCGCCAGCAGGCCGGCCGCGGCGACCCCGAACGCCGTCCAGCGGGACCCGGCCCGCTTCAGGGGACGCTCACCCGGCCGATCGTGTTCGTGTCCGCGCCGAACCAGATCTCCCGCTCGCCCGGGTAGAAGTACATGTTGCGGATCGTTCCCCCGCCGCTGGGGATCGGCGTCGAGGAGAAGAACTCCCCGCTCGCCGGGTCGAAGCCGATCAGCCGGTTCGGCTGCGGTCCGGTCTCCACGAACCAGAGCCGGTCACGGTCGTCCGCGACCATGCCGTAGGGGCGGGCGTCCTCCCCGGCCGGCGCGACCCACTCCTCCACCTCGCCCGAGTCCGGGTCGTAGCGACCCAGCCGGCCGGTGGCGTAGTCGACGTACCAGACGCCGCCGTCCGAGGTGATCCGCAGCCGGCGCGGCCGCGTCTCCTCCCGCGGCAGCGCGATCTCCTCCAGCTCCATCGTGGCGGGGTCGACGGTGGCGAGCTTGTTCGTCCCCAGCAGGGCGATCCACGGCCGACCCTCATCGTCGACCTGGATGCCGTAGGGGCGCGCCCCGGACGTCGGGACGTCGATCAGGGTCACGCCACGGCTCTCCACCGCGAGCTTGCCCACCATGTTGCCGCCCTGGACGGTGAACCAGATGTCTCCCCGTCCGTCGAAGGCCAGGGTGTGGGGATCGCGCGCCCGGTCGTCGGGCATCGGGATCCGCTCGATCTCCCCGGTCTCCGGATCGAACCGTCCGATGTAGGCGTCACGGTTCCCCGCGAACCAGACGATCCCGTCCTCCGCGACGCGGAGGTTGTGGGGTCCGGTCCCTTCGGGCAGCGGGTGGCGCTCGAAGCTTCCGTCGGAGGGCGTGAGGGTGGCCAGGTAGTCGCCCCGCTGCCCCACGAACCAGACGCGGTCGTCCGAGCGGACGTGGGGATCGCGGGGACGCGTGTTCGCCCAGGGGACCTCCCACTCCTGGATCTGCACCGTGTCGGCGACGACGGAGGCGGCCGCCGGGGGCGGGGCGAGCTCGGCGGCGCCGAAGAGGAGGGTCGGGACTGCCAGGATCGTCGAGACGGTCAAGGGACACCTCCCTGAAGGGACGGCACTCGGCGGTCGACGCTGCGGCGTCCCCTCGACGAGCAGGGCCCGTGCCGCGGTGACTCCCGTCGATCAGCCCTCGGGCCGGTGCAGGGGGATCTCCACCCGGGCGACCGTGCCGCCCCCGGGCCGGGGCGCGAGCTCGAGAACCTGGTCCTCGCCGTACAGGTGCTGCAACCTGAGGCGTGTCCCCTGGAGCCCGATGCGCTCGACCGGCCGACCGCCGTTGCCGTCTCCGAGGCCGACGCCGTCGTCCGCCACCCGGAGGACGAGACGGCCTCGTTCGGCACCCGCGCTCAGCTCCAGCCGGCGCGGGGGCTCGCTCGGCAGGAGGCCGTGCTTGATCGCGTTCTCGACCAGCGGCTGGAGGAGCAGCACCGGGACGAGCGC
>CAZEUW010000168.1:0-5738 GCA_964515425.1 uncultured Gemmatimonadota bacterium
CTCGGTGGCCCGCCGCGGCCCGCGGGGGCCCGTCTCCAGCGCGCCGACCAGCTCCGAGAGCCGATCCACGCCCTGCCGCTCGATCCGGGCCCGGAGCCCCTCGTGCACCGAGCGGGCGGCGTCCGGGTCCACGAAGAGCGCCGTGCCGACCTGGACCAGCGAGGCGCCGGCGAGGACGTACTGGAGGGCGTCGTCCGCGTCGCGGATCCCCCCCACGCCGATCACGGGGACCGAGACGGCGCGGGCGGCGCACCAGGTGAGGTAGACGCCCATCGGGAGGATGGCCGGCCCGCTCACACCGCCGGTGACGTTGCCGATCACCGGCCGACGCCGCTCCACGTCGACGAGCATCCCCGGGAACGTGTTGATGGTGCTCAGGCCGTCCGCGCCCGCCTCCTCGCAGATCCGGGCGTAGAGGCCGATGTCGGGCACGTTGGGGGTGAGCTTGACGACCAGCGGGCGCCCGGTCTCGCCCCGCAGGCGCGCGACCAGCTCCTCGAGCGCCTCCGGGTCCGTGCCGAACAGCGTCCCGCCCTTCACGTTGGGGCAGGAGACGTTGATCTCGTAGCCGAGGAAGCCGTCGCGGTCGTCCAGTCCCGTGACGACGGCCGCGTAGTCGTCGACCGTGCGGCCGACCACGTTCACGAAGACCCGCGCCCGCTCCAGCCGCTCGCGGAGCCAGGGCAGCTTCTCCGCGACGAACCGCTCCAGGCCGACGTTGTGGAGCCCGATCGCGTTGATCATCCCGCCCGGCGTCTCGGCCACCCGGTGCGGCGGGTTCCCCTCGCGCGGCTCGACGCTCACCGCCTTGGTGACGAGGCCGCCGATCTCGTCCAGCGGGACGAGCCCGTCGTACTCCCTCCCGTAGCCGCACGTCCCCGACGCCAGCAGCACCGGGCTCTGGAACTCGACGCCGAAGACCGTCTGGGAGAGGGCGTCCGGAGCCTCGGCGGGCGCCCCGCCGCCCGCAGCCTCCCCGCCCCGCGCCTCCGCCGGGTCGGCCGGACCGGCGACGTCGGCGCCCTCAGGCATGGGGCACGCTCCAGTCGAGCTCGGTCGCGTCGAAGACCGGGCCCTCGATGCACGACTTCACCCAGCGGCCGTCGGCGCTGCGGACCACGCAGCCCTGGCAGGTGCCCACCCCGCAGCCCATGTGCTCCTCCACCGACACCTGGAGGTCCGCTCCCCGCTCGCGGGCCAGCGACGCCAGCGCCCGGAGCATCGGATCCGGTCCGCAGCCCAGGACCACCGGGTCGTCGGACAGGTCGAGACCCTCCAGCACGCGGCCGCGGCGCCCGACCGCGCCGTCCTCCGTCCACACGTCGGCCGGCCCGGCGGTGAGCTCGGTCAGCAGCTCCGGGTCGAACACCCGGTCGCCGGTCCGCTCCCCGTAGATCAGGGTGACGTCCTGCCCGCCCCGTCGGGCCTCGGAGGCGAGGAAGAGGAAGGGGGCGAGCCCCACCCCGCCGGCCACGCAGGCCGTGCGGCGGCCCTCCTCGAGCCGGAACGGGCGTCCCAGCGGGCCGAGCAGCAGGAGCCGGTCACCGGCCGCGAGCCGGGACATCCGCCGGGTCCCCTCGCCGAAGGCCCTCAGGAGCAGCCCGACGCGGCCGTCCGCGGCCCGCCACCCGACGCTGAAGGGACGGGGGAGGAAGGGGGCGGCGGCGTTCCGCAGGCCGTAGCCCACCATCAGGAACTGGCCCGGCACGCTGACGTCCGCGATCTCGGGGGCGTCCACCTCGAGCCACCAGGTCTCCTCGGCGACCGGGCGGTTGGCCACCACCTCGACCTCCCGCCGCAGGGCGTCCTCCGGTCCCGCGGCCGGCGGCCGCGCGACGCGCCCGGTCATCACGGCGAGGGCGTTCCCGCCGAGGCGTGCCTCGGTCACGCCGTCCCGGTCACCGGGCCGCCGTGTACACGCCCTGCCGACGCTCACGCTCGCGGAAGTACCGCACGACCGCCTCGGCCACGGCCTCGGCGACGGCCTCCTGGCCCGCGTCGCTCCGCAGGCGGCGCTCGCTCTCCGGGTTGGAGATGAAACCGGCCTCGACCAGGACCGCCGGCATGCTGCCCCCCGCGTTGGCGAGCACGAGGTAGATGTTCTGCTTCACGCCCCGGTCGGGCGCCGTCACCCGCTCCCGCAGCGCGTTCTGGATCGTCCCCGCCAGGAAGCTCGACTCCTCGCGGAAGAGGTTCAGGTCCATGTTGGCCAGGATCGCCTGCACGTCGCTCGTCGCGCTCTCGCCGCTCCGGTCCTCGTAGCGGACGGCGCTGTTCTCGCGCATCGCGACCTTCCGCGCCCACTCCGTCCGCGCCTCGCCGAGGAAGTAGGTCTCGAAGCCCTTCGCCCGCCGGTCGCGGGCGGCGTTGGCGTGCAGCGAGAGGAAGAGGTCGGCCCCCTCCTTCACCGCCATGCGGGAGCGCTCGGCCAGCGGGAGGAAGCGGTCGTCCTCCCGGGTGAGGATCGGCTCGATGCCGGGCGCGGACCGGAGCTTCCGGTCGACCTTCCGGGCGATCGCGAGCACCACGTCCTTCTCGCGCGTGCCGCGCGGCCCGTGGGCTCCGGGGTCCCTCCCGCCGTGGCCGGGATCCAGCACGATCTTCCACGGGCCCTGCCGTCGGGACGCGCGCTCCGCCGCCGCGTCGCCCGACATCCGGTCGAGCAGCTCGCTCGGGACCAGCAGCTCGCCGCCGCTCCGGATCGGGGGATTGGCCAGGGGCACGACCGCCCCGTCCACGCGGGCGAACGGGTTGCCGACCTGGAGGACGACGCGGCGCTCCCCCCGGGAGAGCAGCAGCCGATCGGCCGCCTCCGAAGTGACGGTCCACCCCGCCCCCACCGTCCCGTCCGCGGCGACCGGCGCGTAGGCCCCGGACGCCGGCGCCGGCGCCGCGCGCTCGCCGCCGGACGGGCCGGAGGAGCCGGCCTGCCCGAGGAGCGGCGCGGCGGCGAACAGCAGGGCGAGCGCCCCGGCCGCCGTCCCTCGCGCCGACGGCGGGAGGCGGCCCCGGCGGTCAGCCCTGGTGGCGCTGGATCTCACGTTCGGCCTCCCGCTTCATCGCGTCGCGCTTCAGCTGCTCGCGCTTGTCGTGCAGCTTCTTCCCCTTCGCCACGGCGAGCGTGACCTTGGCGTACCCGCGTCGGAAGTAGAGGTCGAGCGGCACGAGGGTGCGGCCCTTCTGCCGGGTCTCCCCCGCCAGCCGGGCGATCTCGCTCTCCCGGAGCAGCAGCTTCCGGGTGCGCTTGGGGTCGGGCGCGTCGCGCGTCGCCTGCTCGTACGGCTGGACGTGGAGGTTGTACAGCCAGACCTCGCCGTCCTCGACGCGGGCGAAGGCGTCGGTGAAGCTCGCCTTTCCCTGTCGGAGCGACTTGACCTCCGCGCCCCTCAGCACCAGCCCGGCCTCGTAGGTGTCGAGGATCTCATACTCGTGGCGGGCCTTGCGGTTGCGGAGGACGACGCGCCGGCCTCCTTCCTCGGCCACTGCGCCTCCTTCCGAGGTGACGAGGGGACGCTGCACTGCAGATGTAGCGGGACGGGCCGGGAAGATAGGCCCCGCAGGGCCGGAACGCCACGTTCGACCGGCCGGTTCGGGGCGCCGTCCGGCCGCTGCCGGCGGGCGCCGGTCGGGGCGACGAGCGGGGCGTCGGGCCGGCGTCAGGCCTCGTCGAAGAGCTCGCGCTGACGCCGCAGCGTGCGCTGCAGCTCCGCCACCTGCGCCACCTCCCCGCCCAGCACGAAGAGCACCGACCCGTAATAGATCGACAGGACGACGATCACCAGCGTGGCGAAGGCGAAGAAGAAGGAGCTGTAGGCCGCGTAGTTGGCGACCCACCACCCGAAGCCGGCCTTGAGGCCCTCGAATCCGACCGAGGCGACCAGGGCCGCGAGCGCCGCGGTGCGCCAGCGCACCCGGTTCAGCGACACGAACTTGTAGATGAGGAGGAACATCAGGTAGATGAAGAGGAACGCGGCCAGGAAGCCGACCAGGCGCTGCAGGAAGCTCGTCTCCAGCCCCAGCGCCAGCAGCCCCTCCTCGCCCAGCCCCGTGACGCCGGACGAGATCACCACGTTCAGGCACAGCAGCACGGTGCTGACGAGGACCAGCCCGACGTCCATCAGCTTGCCGCGCACGACGCTGAGCCGCTCCCGTAGGTCGAACACCTCGCCCAGCACCGTCCGGAGGGCGCCGAACACCCGGGTGGAGAACCAGACGAAGGCGATCCCGCTGAGCAGCCCCACCGAGCCCGCCTGGTCGGCGATCTGCTCGATGTTGGCCTCGAGCTCGGCCCGCACCGCCGGCCCGGCCGCGGGGAGGACCTCCCAGAACCAGACCAGCACCTCGCTGCGGGGCGCCTCGAACTGCGCGGAGAGCACGAGCCCCGCCACGCTCAGCAGCAGGAGGAGGAAGGGCACGGCGGCCACGAGGATGCCGAAGGTCATCCCCGAGGCGAGGAAGAAGATGTTGTCCTCGGCCGCCTTGTCGTAGACGAGCGTGAGGAAGCCCCGCCAGCCGCGGTCGCGGGTCACGGGGCCGTCACCTCACGGATCGTAGCGCCGCCTCGCGTCCGTCCGGGCGGCGCGGGCCGCCCGGCTCTCGGGTCGGACGCCTCGGCCGGAGACGTCGGATCAGACCTCCTCGGTCGCGGCCTCCTCCTCTTCCTCGGCGGCGCCGGTCGCCACGGACTCCTCGTAGGCCTTCTTCGACTCCTCGACCCGGCGCTCCAGGTCGCCGCGCGCCGAGCGCGCCGCGTCCTTGCCGGCCCGGACGGCCTCGCGCGCCTTCCGGCCCCGCTCCTCCATCTCGCGGCGCGCCGTGTCCACCCGATCGGAGACGTCCTCGCGCGCCCGGTCGTAGACGTCGGAGAGCTCGGCCCGGAGGTCGGCCAGCTTCTCCTCCGCCTCGCCCCGGAGCTTGTGGGCGCCCTCGCGGAGCTCGCGCTGCGTCTCCTCGCCCGACTTGGGGGCGAAGAGCACGCCGGCGGCGGCCCCGAACAGGAGGCCGACCAGGAAGCCGCCCACCCCGGAGCCGCTGTCCTTCTCGACGATGACCACGGGCAGCTCGCTTTCGTTCGACATCGGAACCTCCTTCGGGAATGGCTTCTTGAGATCGAGACGTCCTCGGTGCGGCATGCTCCCGGAAGTGCAAGCGCCGTACCCGTCCGAGCCCGGGATCCCCGCCTTTACGGCAGGTCCGGTCGGGCGGGCGGGCCTCGCCACGGCCCCGGCCTCAGGCCACGGCCTCCGGCTCGGCGTCCATCAGCTCGAGGAGCCGCTCGGAGAGCTCCTCCTCGTCCATCCCCAGGATGTCGGCCGTCCGGCTCCGGTCGCCCCCGGTCGAGGCGAAGGTCTCGAGGATCATCCTCGACTTCGCCCGCTCGAGGCTCTCGCCGATGGGGATGCGCACCTCCTGGGAGCGGCGCTGCTCGTCGGCGCGGGGGCGGACCGCCTCCAGGGGGACCTCGCCCTCCCCGCTCATGATCACGGCCCGCTCGACGGCGTTCTTCAGCTCCCGCACGTTGCCCGGCCAGTCGTAGGCCTGGATGAACTTGAGCGCCTCGTCCGAGAAGCCGGAGACCTCCTTGCCGTGCTCGCCGGAGAACTCCTCGAGGAACTCGTGGGCGAGCAGGTGCACGTCGTTGCCCCGCTCGGCCAGCGGCGGCAGGTAGATCTCCACCACGCTGAGCCGGTAGTAGAGGTCCTCCCGGAACTCGCCCTCCCGCAGCGCCTCGTGGACGT
>CAZEUW010000169.1:0-5713 GCA_964515425.1 uncultured Gemmatimonadota bacterium
CCAGCAGGGTGCGCAGCGCATCGGCGCTCGCTCCCCGCGACAGGCTCAGGGCGCCGCTCTCGACGAGGGCGGCGCGCGTGCCGGCGTCCCCGGGGGGCGAGGCCAGCGCCTCCCGCACCCCCGGTCGGCCCAGCGCGGGGTCCACCACCGACGCCGCCCGACCGAGGCCCTCCCGCAGGTCGGAGAGGACCGCCCCCACGCGCGCCGGGGGCACGCGCTTGGAGAGGCCCTCCAGCGACTTCCGGAGCAGGAGCCCGGAGGGGAGCCCCGCCTCGGCGGCGTCCACGGCGGGCCGCAGGAGGCCGGCGGTGGCCTCCCCGTCCAGCCCCGCTCCTTCGGCCCGGGAGAGCACCGTGCGGAGGAGCTCCGCGTCCGCGCCGGCCTCCACGCCGCGGGCCACCAGCTCGGGCGGCTCCTGGGCGGCGGCCGTCGACGAGGCGGACGGAGCGAGCGGCCCGAGGCTCGGCGCCAGGGCGAGCGCCACGGCCAGGGCGGCCGCACGGGCCACCGTGTCCCACGTCCCCACCGCAGCACTGCCGCCGCTCGCCGTCATTCTTCCTCGCTCCCGTTCGCGTCCCGGCGGTCCCGCGCGGGCACCACCAGCACGCCGTTCGTGCCTCCGAATCCGTCCTCCTCGACCGGAACGCCCTCGGGCAGCTCCAGCCACCGCTCCTCGTCGCCCTCGACGACCCGGATCCGGTACCGGTAGACGCCCGGCTCGAGCCCGAGGGTCGTGGTCCGCACCCCGCCCCCGGCCGACCGGAGCTCGAGGCCCGGATCGGCCCAGTCGTTGAAGTCGCCGGTGAGGTGCAGCCGGCCCTCGCCCCGGTAGGGGATCGAGAGGCGCACGCCCTCCGGCACGGGGCTCCAGATCCGCGCGGCCCGCTCCCCGGCGCTGCCGAGCCGGCCGCCGGTCGCCACCCGGAGACCCACGGACGCCAGCACGTCCGCGCCCGCTGAGCTCCGGGCGTCCCCCACGCCGGCGACCCGACCCCGCAGCTCGATCCCCGTACCCAGCGGCCAGCTCGCGCTCGCCTCCGCGTGCCAGAGCAGGTCGTCCTCCGGCACCTCCGGCGTCGAATCCCCGCTCTCGACCGCCGCCCGGTAGCCGAAGCCCTCCAGGCCGCCGCCCACCGACAGGGACGCGTCGGATCCGACCCACCGGGTGAGGCGCACCGAGCCGCCCCCGCCCACGTAGTCGACGGCGAGGTCGTCCGAGTCGGTGTGGCCGCCGTGCAGGCGTCCGTCGACCCGCCACCGCGACCCGGGCCAGGCCTCCAGCTCCAGCGAGAGGAGACGGCTGGTCGCCACCGCCGTCACGTCGCCCGTCCCGTTGACCCGGGCCGTCGCGCCGGGGATCGGGCCCACCACGGAGGCGGCGGACGGAGGCCCGGGCGTCCCGGGCGGAGCCGGCGCGTCGCCCGGGTCGAAGGAGCGCTCCAGTCCGGGGAAGCGGCGCTGCGCCACGGCGGGGCCGACGCGCAGGCGCACCCGGGGGGAGACCGTCCAGGCGAGCAGCGTCCGCGCCCACAGCGTCCGGCGATCGGTCGTCTCGCGGACCTCCGAGAGGGCCCCCTCGACCTCGAGCGCCAGCGGCTCGGCCAGCCCCTGCCGCAGCGAGGCCCGGCCGAGGTAGGAGCTCCAGGTCGTCGAGGACTCGGCGACCGCCATCCAGCGGGCCCGTCCGACCAGCGAGACCGTGGTGGCGGACGCGCTCCACTCGAGGGCGCCGGTGGCGCCGAGCGTCCCGAAGCCGCTGTCGAGCCCCGGCGTCCAGCCGGAGAACGCGGGCTCCAGGAACCCGTTCGTCAGGTAGCCCGGCCCGAGGTCGCCCGCGATCCATCCCCGGAGCTCCTGCCCCGTGGAGGGGGACGCGCCGAGCGCCGTCGCGACGCAGACCGCAGCCAGGACCAGGCCCGCGCACGGCGGTTCCCTCACAGCGACAGGACGGCGTTGCGGTGGCCGAAGCCGTCCTCGGCCACGGCCGGCGCCAGCGGGTCGGTCACCCGCTCCTCGCCGTCCACCACGAACATGTACTCGTGCTCCCCCCGGGGGACCGCCACCACGCCGGTCCAGAGCAGCCGGCCGTTCCGGACGCGCCGCTCGAGCGGCACGGGGTCCCACCGCGTGAAGTCGCCGGCGACCGCCACCGAGGCGGCCGACGGCGCCTCGTACACGAAGCGGACCAGCACCGTGTCCCCGGCGGCCGGCGCGCCCGCCTCGCCGACGTCGGCGGCACGGACCGGCGCGTCGGTCGCGGCGGCGGGTCCGTCGGCGGCCGGGCCGTCCCCGAGGGCGAAGAGGAGGGCTCCGGCCACGGCCACGACGAGGGCCGCCGCCAGCGGCTGGACCGGACGCCAGGTGAGCGTGCGGGGCCGCACGAGGCGGTCCCACAGGCCCGGACCCGTCGGCTCCCCGGTGCCGGACCGTCCCGCGGCCGGATCCGGCCGCTCCTCGACCGCCGCCATCACGCGGTCGGCGAACCCCTCGGGGACGCCGCGGTCGGCGCCCGCACCGGAGCGCATGACGTCCCGCAGCCGCTCGTCGCTCAGCCCGCTCATCGCTCGCCTCCGGCTCGTCCCGTCACGTCGATTCCTCCAGCAGCCCGCGGAGCGTCTCGCGGGCCCGGTGGACCCGCACCCTCAGCGCCCCGGGCGTGGCTTCCAGCACCTCCGAGATCTCGGCGTACGACATCTCCTCGCCGTACCTGAGGAGGAAGGCCGTCGCCGACTCCGGCGGAAGCTCGGCCAGGGCCTCTCTCAGCCGCTCCCTCAGGGCGGCCCGCTCCCACTCGTCCTCGGGCGTGGGCACGAGGGCCGCGCCCGGCTCCACGTCGGCCGCGGGTCGGCCCTCCTCTCCCCGCTCCGCGTCGAGCGACCAGGTCTCGGGCCGCGGCCCGGACACGTGGTCCCGGCAGCGGTTGACCGCGATCCGGTACAGCCAGGTGGAGAACGCGGCCTCGCCGCGAAATCCGTCCAGCCCCTCCCAGGCTCGCACGAACACGTCCTGGGCGAGGTCCTCGGCCTCCGCGGGGTCGTCGCAGTAGCGACGCACGACGCTGAACACGACGGGGGCGTAGCGGTCCACGAGGACCCGATACGCCCCCCGGTCGCCGTCGCGCACGCGGCGAAGGGCCTCCTCTTCCTTCATCCCCCCGAAGATAGGCCGATCGGACGCCGGGCGCGCACGCGGAGGCCGGGCGCCGCCCACGCTTCCCGGCGGCGCCCGGCTCAGGCGGAGCGGCCATCAGGCGCCGTTCTCGCCGTTCTCCTCGCCGTTCTCGCCGTTCTCTTCCTCCTGCTCGCCCTGGTCCTCGCTGCCGAGCCCCACCGGACGGATCACCGGCTGGAACAGGAAGCCCTGGATGCCGGCCGGCGTGTCCGCGTTGCCCAGCGTGACGAACGAGTCCTCGACGTCGAAGTCGAGCGTCAGCACCGCCTCCAGGTCACCCTCGACCTCGAGCCCGGGCGTGAGGATCTTGATGCCCGTCTGGGCGCCGCTCGGCACCTTCAGGTCGAACTCGCGGCCGTCGTTCATCACCACCCAGGCGTCGGACACCACCAGGCGGACCTGGTGGATCGTGCCGGCCTCGACCTCGGCCGAGCCGAGCAGGGCGGTCACGCCGTCCTGCAGCTCGAGCAGGTCGAAGCTCTGCTCCTCGACGCCCATGGCCGTCTCGATCCCCGACTCGGTGACCACGTCGACCTGCGAGATCGTCACGTTGGCCGACTCGACCAGGTCGAACGGGAACGGCGCGTCGGTGAGCAGCACCGTCAGCGTGCCCGTCTCCCCGTCGGGCCCGGTGGCCGTGGAATCGCAGGCGCTCACCAGGAGCGCGCCGAGGACGAACGCCGAGAGCGCGAACACGAGCGCGCGGAGCCTTCCCCCCGTGCCTCGCTCCCTCATCGAACTCACCGACCGCGGTATCCTGTCCATCGCATCCTCCTCGTTGGTCCGGCGCGGGCTCGGGCCCCGGGCGCTCCGGAACCCCGACCGCGCCTCCTTCGTGCCGTACGTACCGTCAGACGAGGAGTCCGGCGATTCGTTACAGCGGCGACCGGAGAGGTCGCGCTGGTCGGCGTTCGGATCCCGAGGCACGGATCAGCCGGCCGAAGCGCGTCCGGACGAGGAGAAGGCGCTCAGCGCCGCCCCGGTCAGGGCCAGGGCCCCCATCAGCAGGAGGACGCGCGGGGTCCAGCGCGTCCGGCGTTCCCGGACTTCGTAGGTGGCTGCGTACATGGGCCGTCCTCCACGCTCGCGTCGACGGGACACGGCGACCTCGGCCGTCCGGAGCCGCCGTGGCGCCCACCTGGGCGCTCCTATTACGTGAGACGTAGAGAGCGGCGATCCGTTACACGCGTCCGTCGCCGGACCGCTCCGGCGTCGGGGCTGTCGAGGGGGGCGCGAAGGGCCCGCGGTGGGCTCGGAGGCGGTGTAACGGATCGCCGGCCACGTCGTCTCATCGTCCACGGGCGTCCGGCGCGCCTCCGGCTCGTTCCGGGGGCCACCCGGCGCGAACGCTCATCGCGAGACGGAGGGCGGAGATGAGGACGAACGGACGCGACACACCGACCGACGGGCGACGGGCGGCCTCTGCCGCGAATCCCCTCGGACGCCTCCGGGACTCGCAGCGCGCCACGACGCTCGTGCTGGTCGCCCTCGGGGCGGCCGTGCTGCTCGGCGCCTCGGCGCTCGCCGTCGACCTGGGCATGCTGATCACCGCCCGCGTCCAGTCGCAGCGCGCCGCCGACTCCGGGGCGCTCGCGGGGGCCATGGAGCTCGCCTCGATGGGGGGCACGGAGACGGACGCGCGGGCGGAGGCCAGGCGCTTCGCCAACTCGCACCGGGTGGTGACCAGCCCCGTCGCGGTCGAGGACGGCGACGTCGAGATCGTCGGCGACACGGTGCGCGTCCGCGTCCGCCACTCGATCGGGACCCTCTTCGCCCGGATCCTCGGCGTGGAGGCGGTGGACGTCTCCACGGTGGCGGCCGCCGAGGCGGTCCCCGCCGGCTCGGCGCACTGCCCGATCCCCGTCATGGGAGTGGACAACTGGATCGACGCGGAGCCGCGGGACGGCCTCTACAATCCCGACGACGGGGACGTCTACACCTCGTGCGCGAACGGGGAGCCGTGCACGGGCTACAGCCGGGACGACGCCGGCATGGTGCTGGAGATCAAGTCCCAGAACACCAGCAGCGGCGAGAGCGCGACGCAGACGTGCGGGGCGGAGAACCCGGAGTGGTACTGCTGGGTCGACAACCGGGTGGGCAAGGGCGACGTCGACACCGACGAGCTCGAGGACATCTTCTTCAACGGATGCGCGAACACCGAGTTCGACGTCTCCATCGACAACGACCTGGAGAGCTCGCCGGGCAACAAGATGAGCGTCGTGCAGTCGGTCAAGCAGTTCATCGACGACAACGGGGGCGCCGACCTGAGCTGGAACGGCGAGTGTGTGTGGAACGGCGCGACCGCGAGCTGCGCCCGGAGCAGCCACCCGCTCATCCGCTCCATGCCCATGACCGATCCGGGCACCATCACCGGGTCCGGCGAGGGGGCCCGGGCCACGGTCACGAACTTCGTCCCGATCTGGATCGAGAAGGTGGGCGAGAGCTACGAGCCGAGCGACGTGAACGGCAACGGACCGGGCGGCCAGTGGAACATCTACGTCCGGATCATCGACGGCGTCGTCGACGGCGTGGGCGGCGGCGG
>CAZEUW010000170.1:0-5692 GCA_964515425.1 uncultured Gemmatimonadota bacterium
TCGACGGCTTCGACGCCGGCGGCCGCAAGGCCGAGTACGAGGAGAAGGAGATCTATCGGCCGACCCCGTCCACGAGCGAGGACCTCTGGGACCACCTCCGTGACCAGCTCCAGCTGCAGAAGCTCACCGCCCGCCAGCAGCTCCTCGGCGAGGAAGTCATCGGCAACATCGACCGGGACGGATTCCTCACCTGCTCGGTGGAGGAGGTCGTCGAGGGCGTGAACGAGTTTCTCGCAGATACGGACGTGGAGGCCTGGCAGGACACCGAGCCGTTCAGCCTGGCCGAGGGCGAGCGGATGCTGGAGCTGGTGCAGGGCTTCGAGCCGGCGGGCATCGGTGCGCGGGACCTCCGCGAATCGCTGCTGCTCCAGCTCAGGGACCAGGGCGCCACCGACACGCTGGCCTTCCGCATCGTCCGGGACCACTTCGAAGAGCTCGTGAACCACCGCTGGAGCGAGCTGTCGAAGGAGCACGGCATCTCGCCCCAGGAGGTCCAGGGCGCGGCGGACGAGGTGGCCAAGCTGGACCCGAAGCCGGGCCTGAAGTACTCGGAGGACCAGGAGGACTACGTCACTCCGGACCTGATCGTCGACAAGATCGACGGCGAGTACTACGTGTTCCACAACGACACGTCGCTGCCGCGCCTGAAGCTGTCGCGCGCCTACCGCGAGGTCGCCAAGGACAAGAGCAAGTTCAAGGGCGACAACAAGGCCTTCATCTCGAAGAAGCTCAACAGCGCCCAGTGGATGATCCAGGCGATCGAGCAGCGGCGTCAGACCATGCTGAAGGTCATGAACTTCATCGTGGACCGGCAGCGCGAGTTCTTCGAGAAGGGGGTCGAGCACCTCAAGCCCCTCACGCTTCGGGAAGTCGCCGAACACATCGACATGCACGAGTCGACCGTCTCGCGGGTGACCAATGACAAGTACGCGCAGACGCCGCGCGGCGTGCTGGCGCTCAAGTTCTTCTTCTCGAGCGGCCTCTCCACCGACTCGGGCGAGGAGGTCTCGGCTCGCGGCGTCCGAGCGAAGATCGAGAAGCTCGTCGAGGACGAGGACTCCAGCGACCCGCTGACCGACCAGGCCATCGTGGACAAGCTGGAGGAGGACGGGGTCCAGATCGCTCGCCGCACGGTCGCCAAGTACCGCGATCAGCTCGGGATCCTGTCCGCGCGCATGCGCAAGAGGGTATGAGCGGAGGGCCGGTCCGCCGCACCACTCCCGCCAGTTCCCCTCCCGCCGAGGCCGCCCCCGCCGTCTCGGTGCTCGTCCCCGCCTTCGACGAAGCACCCAACATGCCCGATCTCTTCCGCGAGCTCGGGGAGACGCTCGAGGCCCACGACCTGGACGCCGAGATCGTCCTGGTCGACGACGGCTCCTCGGACGGCACGCTCGAGGCGGCGCGGGAGGCCGCGGAGCGCGCCGGCCTCTCCGATCGGACCCGGCTGCTCTCGCACCGCCGCAATCGGGGCAAGACCGAGGCGATGCTGACCGCCTTCCGCGCCTCCTCGGGCGAATACCTGGTGCTCTACGACGCCGACCTCCAGCACGCGCCCGACGAGATTCCGCGCTTCGTCGCGAAGCTGGTCGAAGGCTTCGACGTCGTTACCGGCCGCAAGACCGGCCGCCGCTACTCCAAGCGGGTCGTCTCGGGCATCTACAACTGGCTCGCCCGCAAGATCTTCAGGGTGCCGGTGCACGACCTCAACGCGATGAAGGCGTTCCGCCGCGAGGTGCTCGAGGAGGTCCGGCTCCGCGACGACTGGCACCGCTTCTTCGTCGTCCTGGCGTGGTCCCGGGGCTTCAGCGTCACCGAGATCGACATCGAGCTGCTGCCGAGGCGGCACGGACGCTCGAAGTATCGTGGCCAGGGCCGCATCCTGGTCGGAACCCTCGACCTGATCGCCGTCTGGTTCCAGCTCGTCTTCAGCCGCAAGCCGATGCTCTTCTTCGGGATGAGCGGCCTCTTCTCCTTCCTGGCCGGCGGCGTGCTGGGCCTGGTCGCCCTCTACCTCCGTTTCGTCCTCCAGCAGGGCTACCGGCCGCTCCTCAGCCTGGTGGTGCTGCTGATGGTGGGGGGGCTGCTGCTCTTCGTGGTCGGGTTCCTCGCGGAGATGATCGCCGGCCTCCGCGGTGAGGTCGAGCACTTCCGGCGCGACCTCAGGAACAGAAGGGAGTGAAGTCCTGGTCGACGACGACCTGGCTGGCCGTCGGGCTGGTCGGGGTGCACGTGGTCCTCGGGCTGCTGCTGTACGAGCCGGTGCTCTACACCGGCGGGGACAACGCGGGCTACATGATCCTGGGCGACGCCCTGCGCAGCGGGGCGGGCTACCGCGACCTCTACCGGCCCGACCTCCCGCTGCACACGAAGTATCCGCCCGGCTTTCCGGCGCTGCTCGCCGCCGTCGGCGTGTTCGGCGGTCTGCAGGCCTTCAAGCTCTTCTCCCTCGCGTGTTCGGCGGCGACCGTGGGCCTGACCCACCTCCTCGGGCGCCGGCTGGTCGGTCCACGACTGGGCGTGGCGGCGGCGGCCGTCGTCGCCGTCGATCCGCTCCTCCTGCAGTACTCCCACTGGGTCCTGTCCGAGTCGCTCTTCACGGCGGTGGTGATGGCGGCGCTGTGGCTGCACGTCGCGGCCGATCGAGGAGACGCGGCGGGGCCGGGGTCCCCCTCGGGGTGGCGGCCCGCCTGGTGGTCCGGCCTGGCCGCGTCGGACGGAGCCTTCCTGGTGCGGGTCGCGGGGGCTCCGCTACTACTGGCGGACCTGGCCACACGGCTGGTCCGCAGACAGTGGCGGCGCGCGGGGATCGCGGCCGGCACGGCGGCCGTGACGCTGGGCGGATGGCGGCTCTACCAGGGACTGGCCGGCGGGCGACCCGGGTACCTGGGGGAGCTGATGCGGGTCCACCCGAACGACCCGTCGGCCGGGACCGTCGGCCTCCTCGGGCTCGTGGAGCGGGGCGTCCACCAGCTCTGGTACCACGTGAGCGTGAGCTTCCCGGTGACCGTGCTCGGCGAGTCGGTCGAGCGGGGGTCCGACGCGGTCGGCATCGTGGTCTTCGGCGTCGCGCTCACGGTCCTGGCGCTGACGGGCTGGGGACGGCGGGCGGCCGACGGGATGGGGGTTCCCGAGTGGTTCACCGTGCTCTACGTCGGCCTGATCTCCGTGTGGTGGGCGGATCCGCGCTTCCTGGCGCCGCTCTTCCCGCTGCTGGCGGTATACGTCGTGCTCGGTGCGAAGACGGCTGCGCACGCCCTCCCGCTCGGGCTCGGACCGGGGAGGGCGTGGCTGGCCGGGGCCGGAACCGCGGCGCTCCTCGTGCTCCCCGGCGTGATCAGCGCCGGGAAGCTGGTACCCTTCAGGACCGAGTGCATGGCGGGATACCGGGCCGGCGAACCGTGCCTCCCGGATCGGTGGATCAGCTTCCACGCGGCCGCCGACTGGGCGAGCCGCGAGCTGCCCGAGGAGGCCGTCGTGGCGAACAGGAAGCCCAGGATCTTCTATTGGCTCTCGGGACGTAGGGGCGACGTGTACCCGTTCTCGCGTGACCACGACGAGGTGATCGAGGGGCTCGTCGGAATGGGGGCCGACTACGTGGTCGTCGACCCTCTGAGCCGGTCCGCCGGCAGCTACCTCGTCCCGGCCGTCCGGGCCCGTCCCGCCCACTTCCGGACCGTGTACTCCGACGGGAACCCTCCGACCACCGTCCTGGCCTTCGAGGAGCAGCCGCGTTCCCGTGGCGCGCCGGCGAACTGACATGGGGGAGGAGCGATCGCTGGAGGGCCGTCGCTGGCGGCTGGCGCTGGGCGCCGTCGTGGTCGTCCACCTGGTCCTCGGAGCGCTGCTCTACGAGCCGATCCTCTTCTCGGGGGGCGACAACGTCCGCTACATGATCGTGGGCGAGGCGCTCCGGTCCGGGCTCGGCTACCTCGACGTCCACCTCCCGACGGCGCCCCTCCACACGAAGTACCCCCCCGTGTATCCGTCCCTGCTCGCGATCCTGGGCCTCGTCGGCGACCTGCAGCTGTACAAGGTGGCGTCGCTGGCGATGACCACCGGGACCGTCGCGCTCACGGGCTGGCTCGGTGCCCGGCTCTACCGGCCCGCGATCGGGCTGGCTGCCGCCGCGGTGATGGCGGTGAACCCCGTCCTTCTCCAGTATTCGCACTGGGTCCTGAGCGAGGCGCCCTTCGTCTTCCTGGTCACGGCGACGTTGGTGGCGTGGGAGGCGGGGAGCGGGAGGCGGGCCCACGACGGCGGGACCGAAGGCGGGGACGCGCCGGACGGGGCAGGGGAGGGCGGCGACCTCCCGTGGCTCGCCCTGGCCCTGGCCGTGGCCGCTTTCCTGACCCGGACCGCCGGCCTCGCGCTGCTGGTCGTGGCCGTGGCGCTGCCCGCGCTGCGTCGCCGCTGGAGGCCGACGCTCGCCGCCGGTGCGGTAGGCCTCGTGGTGGCGGGCGGCTGGGCCCTCTACCAGTCCGGGGCGGCGCCGGACCGGGCCGGCTACCTGAGCGAGCTCCTGATGGTGGATCCCTACGACCCTGCACGGGGGAGGATCGGGGCGGCGGGGCTGCTCTCCCGGACGGCCCGCAACGTCTGGCTCTACGTCGGTGCGGTCCTGCCCGCCTCGTTCGTGAGCGAGCCTGCCGTCGGCCGCCCCGCGGTGGGGCTCGCGAGCTTCCTGGGCGGCGCGTTCGTCTTCACCGCCGCGGTCACGGGCTGGGTGCGCCGGAGCCTCGCACGGCTCGGTCCCTCGGAGCTGTTCGCGCTGGTCTATGCGGGGATCATCGCGCTGTGGCCGTCGGTCTGGACGGATCAGCGCTTCCTCCTCCCGCTGCTTCCGCTCGTGGCGGTGTACGCCCTCGGAGGTGCGAGCTGGTGGTTCGAGCGTGCCGCCTCCTTCACCGGGTCGCCTGGAGCGCGGCGCGCCCGACGGCTCGCGGTGGGCCTGCTGGCCGTGGCGGCCGTGGGGCTGGGAGTCCGCGACGCCTCCGCCCGGGTCCCCTCGCGCGTCGACTGCTTCACGGGCTGGCAGCGGGGCCAGCCCTGCATACACCCGGGGTACCGGGCGTTCTTCGAGCTCGCCCGATGGACCGGCGAGCACACGCCGCCGGACGCGGTCGTGGCGAACCGGAAGCCCGAGTTCTTCTGGTGGTTCAGGGACTTCAAATTCTTCTTCTCTTGGATCAGGGCTTTCCCTTCTTTTGACCTTGACTGTCTGGATGTAGTCTTGATTGACTTCTCCTTTGACTACTGCTTCTCCTACATCGAGTGCGTCTATCAGTCTTCCAGGTATTCCTGTTTCTTTGGATGCTCTGTCCTTATCTCCTGCTTCTAATTTGTGAGTGATGTAGTTGTCGGACTGGCTGACTACCGTGTTCTTGGTTAGTGCGCGTCTTTGGTAGCTGTAAATACTGGATACTCCTTTGTTCCCTCCTTCTGTTGCGAGGTTCATCAGCATACTTCGGCATCTTTTCACATGACGGTCTACTGGATCTACATGTTGTGTCCCTGTTTCAGGTGCTAGGTGGTGGACTTCATCTGCTACTACTAGGCTTCTCCGTCTGTTTCCGGCTCGCATCATTTGATGGCTTCTGTCCATCAGTTCGTTTAGAACATCTGCTACTGCCTTGTGGAGTGTCTGTTCTTCTTCATCTCCTACCTCTATCCTACTTAGTTTGAGTTCTGCGTT
>CAZEUW010000171.1:0-5687 GCA_964515425.1 uncultured Gemmatimonadota bacterium
CTCCTCGGTGCGCGCCAGCACGGCGAGGGCCTCGACCAGCGTCGGGAGGACGGGGCGGACGCCCCCCTGCTCGAGCACGAGCGAGAGGGGTCGGGTCCGGCGCACCTCCACCTCGAGCTGCCGGTCCAGGAAGGCGTCGCGCAGCAGCTTCATGCGGGGGACGGCGTCCGCCCGGAAGTGGATCCGCCCCCGGCCGTCCGAGACCCGGATCCACTCGGCGTCGAGCGCCCGGCCGAGCACGGAGAGCTCCATGGAGGCCAGCAGGCGCTCGGCGGGGGCGGGGAGGGGCCCGAACCGGTCCCGGAGCTCCTCCCGCATCGCCTCCACGGCCGCGCGGTCGTCGAGCTTCGCGATCCGGCGGTACAGGCTCATCTTCTGCTCGTCGTCGCCGATGTAGTCGTCCGGCAGGTACGCCTCGCCGTCCAGCGAGACCCGGGGCGGCTCGGCGCCGGCCTCCTCCTCCCCCGTCATCCGCGACACCGTCTTCTCGAGCAGGCGCCGGTAGGTCTCGAAGCCGACCGCCTGGGCGAAGCCCGACTGGCTCTCGCCGAGGAGGTTCCCGGCCCCGCGGAGCTCGAGGTCCTTGAGCGCCACCTGGTAGCCGGCCCCGAGCTCGGTGTGGTGCTCCAGGATCTTCAGCCGCTTCTCGGCCTCCGGGGTCACGTCCTCGGGCACCAGCAGATAGCAGTAGGCCCGGTGGTGCGAGCGTCCGACGCGGCCGCGGAGCTGGTAGAGCTGGGAGAGCCCGAACCGGTCGGCCCGGTGGACGACCATCGTGTTGGCCGTGGCGACGTCGAGGCCGTTCTCGATGATCGAGGTCGAGACGAGCACGTCGACCTCGCCCGCCATCAGCGCCTCCATGGTCCGCTCCAGGTCGCGCTCCGGCATCTGGCCGTGGGCGACCGCCACCTCGGCGTCGGGAAGCAGCCGGCGCACCCGGGTCGCGAGGGCGTCGATGGTCCGCACCCGGTCGTGGACGAAGAAGACCTGGCCGCCGCGGTCCAGCTCCCGCCGCATCGCGTCGCGCAGGACGACGTCGCTCCACGACAGCACGTGGGTGATCACCGGCATCCGGTCGCGGGGCGCGGTCTCGATGACCGACAGGTCGCGCAGCCCGCCCAGCGAGAGCTGGAGGGTGCGGGGGATCGGCGTGGCCGTCAGCGTGAGGACGTCGACCGCGCGCTTGTAGTCCTTGAGCCGCTCCTTCTGCCGGACGCCGAATCGCTGCTCCTCGTCCACCACCAGCAGGCCGAGGTCGCGGAAGCTCACGTCGTCGGAGAGGAGCCGGTGGGTGCCCACCACGATGTCCAGCGAGCCCGCCTCCAGGTCGCGCAGGGTGGCGCGCTGCTCGGCGTCGGTCTGGAAGCGGCTGAGCGCCCGGATGGTCACCGGGAAGCCGGCCATCCGCTCCTCGAAGGTGTGCAGGTGCTGCTCGACCAGGACGGTGGTGGGGGCGAGGACGGCCACCTGCTTGCCGTCCTGGATCGCCTTGAAGGCCGCGCGCATGGCGACCTCGGTCTTCCCGTAGCCGACGTCGCCGCAGACGAGCCGGTCCATCGGATGGGGCTCCTCCATGTCCGCCCGCACGTCCTCCCAGGCCGCGAGCTGGTCGGGGGTCTCCTCGTAGAGGAACGCCGACTCGAACTCGCGCTGCCACTGGGTCTCGTCCTCGAAGGCGTGGCCGTCGACCACCTGCCGGTGGGCGTAGAGCTCGAGCAGCTCCGCGGCGGTCTCCTGGATGGAGTCCACCGTCCGCTCCTTGAGCTTCCGCCACCGCTTGCCGCCCAGCTTGTGGACCCGCGGCGGCTCGGCCTCGTCGCCTCCGGTGGCCGACCACGGCTCGATCAGGTCCACGCGGTAGTGGGGCACGCGCAGGACCTCGCCGTCCGCGTACTCGACCTTCAACGTCTCGACCGTCTCGCCCCCGATCTCCACCCGCTCGAGCCCGCGGAAGAGGCCGATGCCGTGGTCGAGGTGGACCACGTAGTCGCCCGGCTCGAGCGAGGCGATCGCCTCCATGGAGACGCTCGCGCGCGTCCGGTAGGAGCGGCGCAGCCGGTGCGAGCGCTGGAAGATCTCGTGGTCGGTGAAGACGGTGAGCGGCGGCTCCGAGGGCACCCGGAAGCCGCCGCTGAGCGAGCCCAGCCCCAGGGTCACCCGGCGGGCGAGCGAGGCCCCTCCCCGCTCCTCCAGGATCTCCTCGAGGCGCTCCATCTGCCCGCGGTTGTCGCAGAGCAGGAGCACCCGCTCGCCCCGGTCGAGGCGCGTGGACGCCTCGTCGACGAGGACCGACATCTCCCGCTCGACGGCGGGCGGCGGCTCGAGCCCGAGCTCGAGCGCGGGGGTGCGGGCGACCTCCTCCCCGTCGTCGTCTCCGGACGCCGCCAGCCGGGCCAGCGCCGAGAGACGCGCCTCCGCGGCCTCCGGCTCGAGCACCAGCTCGTCGGCCGAGCGCCCCGAGCGGCGGCCGCGGCGCGCCTCCAGCGTCTCCTCCCACAGGCCGCGGCGGCGGTCGCGGCCCTCCCGGACGGCCAGGTCGAGGACGAGGCTCTCCTCGGGGAGCAGCTCGAGGAGGCAGCGCCGCGTCGCCGCTCCCCCGGCCCCGTCGTCGCCGGCCTCGAGGTCCACGGGCAGCACCTCGACGCGCTCCGTCTCGCGGACCGAGCGCTGGTCCCCGAGGTCGAAGCGGCGCAGCGACGCGATCTCGTCGCCCCAGAGCTCGAGCCGGACCGGATGCTCGGAGCCGAGCGGGAAGAGGTCCACGATCCCGCCCCGCACGGCGAATTCCCCGAGCTCGGTCACCGTGTGCACGCGCTCGAAGCCCATCGAGGCGAGGCGCTCGACCAGCTCTCCGCGGTCGGCCTCGCGGCCCCGCTCGAGGACCAGCTCGAACGACCCCTCCGCCGTCGGCACGCGCGTCCGCTCCGCGAGGGCGCGGGCCGTGGTCACCAGCAGCCGCGCCCGGCCGCGCAGCAGAGCCTGCAGGGCCCGCACCCGCTCGGCGGTGATCTCGACGTGCGGGTCGTGGTCCTCGTGGGGCAGCGTCTCGCGCTGGGGGAAGTAGGCGCGGTACGGGGCGCCCTCGAGGGAGTCGAGGTCCGCCGTGACGGTCTCGGCCGCGCCGGGGGTCGGCGCGACGACCACCACGAGCGGCGTCCCCTCCGCGGCGAGGGCGGCGGCCACGGCCGCGGGGGCGCCGCCGGGCAGCGGCCCGAGCCGACGCACCTCCCCCGGGGCCGGGAGCTCGGCCGGGGTGCGCGCGCGGACCAGCTGTCGGAAGGTCTCGAGGATCACGGTAGTCGATACCGCCGCCGTCGGACTGGGTTCCGGACGGCGGCACTCACGGTAGAGGGGTGGGTATGGACGTGTCCGTGCCGGCCGTCGTCCGCCGGCCCCGCCGGGCTCTCGACCCCGCACCCTCGACCGGAGCGAGCATGGACGCATCCCCTCGCACGAACGTCCCGCGCCGCGCCGCCCTCGTCGCGGCCGCCGCCCTGCTCGCGGCGCCCGCGCTCGCCGCGTCCCAGACGAGCGCGCTGCCCACCGAAGGGGACGCGGCGATCACGGCCGAGGACCTCCGGCGGCAGGTCGGCGTGCTGGCCCACGACTCCATGCGGGGACGGCCCACGCCCAGCCCGGAGCTGGTCGAGGTGGCCGAGTACATCGCCGACCGGTTCGAGTCCTACGGGCTCCGGCCCGGCCTGCCCGACGGGAGCTACCTGCAGTGGTATCCGATCACCGTGGTGCGGCCGGCCTCGGGCGCCGCGCCCACCGCCCGGGTGTCCGGGCCCGGCGGCGACACCCGGCTGCGTCAGGGGGCGGACTTCGTGGCCACCCCGTCCGGTCCGGCGACCTCGGCCGAGGGCGCGCTCCGGCTCTGGCGGCCCGGCGACGGGGAGGTGCCCCCCGACGGCGTCCTGCTGGCCCCGATCACGTCCGGCTCGATCTCCGGGGCGCTGGGCTCGGTGCGCGAGGCGCTCGCCACGGGCGCCGACGGCGCGGCGCTCGTGCTGGACATGTCGACCGGCTTCTTCCGGCGGCTGGACCGGTACTTCCAGGAGGAGCAGGTGAACCTCGGCGAGCCCGCGGCCATCGACGAGCCGGTGGTGCTGGTGCGGAAGGGCGCGCTCCCGGCGGGTCTGGCCGACGCGCTCGACCGGGGCCGGATCCCGGAGGGCTGGTCGGCGTCGCTCACGACCTCCGCCACGGTGGTGGGGGAGGAGGCGCCCAACGCCGTCGGGTGGATCCGCGGGTCCGATCCCGAGCTGCGCGACGAGTACGTGCTCTACAGCGCCCACATGGACCACCTGGGGATCGGCAGGGCCGTCGACGGCGACTCCATCTACAACGGGGCCGACGACGACGCCTCCGGGACCGCCACGATCCTCGAGCTGGCGCAGGCCTTCGCCGCCGGCGAGCCGCCGCGCCGCTCGGTCGTGTTCCTGGCGGTGAGCGGGGAGGAGCGGGGCCTGCTCGGCTCGCAGTGGTACGCCGAGAACCCGGTGTTCCCGCTGGACCGCACCGTGGCCGCGATCAACATGGACATGATCGGCCGCAACTGGCGCGACACGGTGGCGGCCGTCGGCATGGAGGCCTCGACCCTGGGCGCGACCGCCCGCGAGGTGGCGGCCGACCATCCCGAGCTCGGAATGACCGTGGTCGGGGACCGGTGGCCGGAGGAGAACCTCTTCGTGCGATCGGACCACTACCACTTCGCGCGCAACGACGTGCCGGCCATCTTCTTCTTCAGCGGCCTGCACGAGGACTACCACGGCCCGGACGACGAGGTCGAGAAGCTGGACTACGACAAGACCGCTCGGATCGGGCGCCTCCTCTACCTGCTGGGCCGGCGCGTGGCCGACGCCGGAGAGCGCCCGGAGTGGGATCGCGAGGTCCATCGCGACCTGTTCGGGTCCGGCGGCGAACGGTAGCTTTCGATGACCGGTTCAACCACCAGCGGAGATCGATGAGCGAGACGGACGGCAGACGGGACGCGGCCCCCATCCTCGTCATCGACGACGAGGAGACGATCGTGGAGGCCCTCCAGGCGGTCCTCACCGACGAGGGCTTCGAGGTCGACGTCGCCGAGGACGGCGGCAGCGCCTGGGAGCGCCTGGACGGGGCGGCGTACGGCCTCGTGATCCTCGACCTCAACCTGCCGGACGTCGGCGGCCTCGAGCTGTTCGAGCGCATCCGCGAGGAGGAGCTCGGCTGCGAGGTCATCATCATCACCGGCGAGGGATCGGTCGACTCCGCCGTCCAGGCGATGCGGAACGGGGCCTACGACTACCTGACGAAGCCGCTGGAGACCGACCGGCTGAAGGCGCTCGTACCCAAGGCGCTGGAGAAGTTCGACGTGCGGGAGCAGAAGGCGGCCCTGGAGCGGAAGGTGGCGAACCTGACCCGCTACGGGGAGCTGACCGGCCAGTCGGACGAGATGAAGGAGATCTACAAGACGATCGAGGCGGTCGCCCCGACCGACGCCAGCATCCTGATCTACGGCGAGTCGGGCACCGGGAAGGAGCTGGTCGCCCGGGCGCTCCACGACAAGTCGCACCGGTCCGACGGGCCGTTCGTGGCCGTGAACTGCGCCGCCTTCCCCAAGGACATCCTCGAGAACGAGCTCTTCGGGCACGAGAAGGGCGCCTTCACCGGCAGCCTGAAGGAGAAGGCCGGCTGCTTCGAGC
>CAZEUW010000172.1:0-5683 GCA_964515425.1 uncultured Gemmatimonadota bacterium
CCGCACCCGGCCACGGCGAGGCCGCCGGCCAGCAGGAGCGCGGCCGTCCACGGGGAGGAGGACGCCGCCGCGAGCCGCGTCCCCCTCACGACCCCTCCGAACCGCGCCACCGCGAGAGCCGCGCCTCGAGCCGACCGAGGGCGAAGTCGGCCGCGAGCGCCAGCAGCGCGGCCGGCACCGCGCCGGCGAGGATCTGGTCGTTGTCGACCATGTTGAGCCCCCGGAAGATGAAGGCGCCCAGGCCGCCGGCGCCGATCGCCGCGGCGATGGTGGCGATCCCGATCCCGATCACCGTCGCCAGCCGCACGCCGCCGAGGATCACGCCCATCGCCAGGGGCAGCTCGACCTGCCGCAGCAACTGACCGTCGGTCATCCCCATCGCCCGCCCGGCTTCCCGGACCGAGGCGTCCACGCCCCGGATGCCCTCGTAGGTGTTCCGGAGGATCGGCAGGAGGCTGTAGCCGAACAGCGCCACGATGGCCGTCCGTGCCCCGATCCCGCCCAGCAGCGGGAGGGGGATCAGCAGCCCGAACAGGGCGAGGCTCGGGATCGTCTGGATCACGTTCGCCACGCCGATCACGGGCCCCCGCCAGCGGGTGCGGCGCGTGAGCGCGATCCCGAGCGGCACGGCGACGAGGACGGCGAGCCCCACGGACGCCCCCACCAGCACCAGGTGCTCGACGAGCCGCTGCAGCACCTCCGCCCGGTTGGCGGCCATGTAGTCGAGGAAGCTCAAGCGCCCTCCCCGAGGAACGCGCGCACCAGGGGGTGCTCGCTCCTCCGAAATTCCCCCGGCGGGCCGAGGAAGGCCAGCCGGCCCTCCTCGAGCAGCCCCACCCGGTCGCCCATCCGCAGCGCCTCGCGCACGTCGTGCGTGACGAACAGCAGCGACTTCTCGAGCCGGCGCCCGAGCTCGCGGAACTCGGTCTGGAGCTCCCGTCGGGTGACCGGGTCCAGCGCGCCGAAGGGCTCGTCGCACAGCAGCAGCGGCGGATCGGCCGCCAGCGCGCGCGCCACCCCGACCCGCTGCTGCTGTCCCCCGGAGAGCTCGTGGGGGTAGCGGTCGCCGTACTCGCCGGCCGGAAGCCCCACCAGCTCGAGCAGCTCCTCCGCACGTTCGCGACGGCGCTCCTCGTCCCAGCCCAGCAGCCGGGGCACGAGGCCCGCGTTCTCGGCCACCGTGAGGTGGGGGAAGAGTCCGATGCCCTGGAGCACGTATCCGGTCCGGCGCCGCAGCCGGATCGGGTCCCAGTCCCCCGTGGGTCGACCGCCCACGCGCACCTCGCCGCCGTCGGGCGAGAGGAGCCCGTTCACCAGCCTGAGCGCGCTCGTCTTGCCGGCGCCGCTGGGGCCGACCAGCGCCAGCGTCTCGCCGGGGCCGACGTCGAAGGTGACGCCCTCGAGCACGGGGCGCCCGCCCAGCCGGAGGCGGACGTCCCGGAAGGCGACGACCGGATCGTCCGGCCCCGGCTGGCGATGTCCTTGCATGCGGACGCTTCGGGATGGAGGGTGGCCGTCGCCGGAATCATGGAGCGACCGGCGGGCGCGAGCAACAGCGAAGGAGCCCGGAGGGAGCAGCGATGGCCGTCGATTCGTCGCGCGTTCGGATCCGCCGCGAGCTGCCCTCCGGGGCGCTCGCGCGCGCGATGGCCGAGGACGTGCTAGAGGGGCTCGGCGCCGATCCGAAGACCCTGCCCCCCAAGTACTTCTACGACGCCGAGGGGTCGCGTCTCTTCCACGCGATCACCCGGCTGCCGGAATACTACCTGACGCGCGCCGAGCGTGCGATCCTCGAGCGCGAGGCCGACGACCTCGTGGCCGACCTCGAGCCGCGGGCCGTCGTCGAGCTCGGGTCCGGGACCGCCGGGAAGACCGAGATCCTGCTGGAAGCGATGGACCGGCGTGGCCTCCTCGAGGGCTACGCCCCGATCGACGTGAGCGCCGAGCCGGTGCGGGAGGTCGCCGAGCGGCTGGCGGCGCGCTTCGACACGATCGAGGTGATGGGCGTGGTCGCCGACTTCGAGGGCGACGTCGAGCTCCCCTTCGCGGACCGGCGCCGGCTGGTCCTCTTCCTCGGCAGCACCATCGGGAACTTCGAGCGGCCGCAGGCGACGGCGTTCGTGCGGCGGATCGGGTCCCGCCTCGGATCGGACGACGGGCTGCTGATCGGCTTCGACCTCGTCAAGGACCGGGAGACGCTGGAGGCGGCCTACGACGACGAGGCCGGCGTCACCGCCGAGTTCAACCGGAACGTCCTCCGGGTGCTCAACCGGCACCTCGACGGCGACCTGCCGGTCGAGGCCTTCCGTCACCGCGCCACCTGGCATCCCGACCGCGAGCGGATCGAGATGCACCTGGTCGCCGAGCGCGCGATCGAGGCGCGCCTGCGGACGCTCGAGCTGGACGTGCGGCTCGAGGAGGGCGAGTCGATCCGGACCGAGCTGAGCCACAAGTACACCCGGGAGAGCGCCGGGCGCCTGCTCTCCGGGGGCGGACTCCGATTGGAGCGCTGGGAGACCGACCCCGAGGGGCGCTTCGCGCTCGCATTGGCGCGTCCCTGAGCGGGATCGAGGTCGGGACCGTCGGCCTTCCCCGTCCGGGCGGCCGGCCCCGGCCCGCCGTCACCCCGTCCGCAGCACGAAGTCCGTCAGCACGCGGGCCAGCTCCGGACCGCGGTCCTCCTGCAGGAAGTGGCCGGCGCCCCGGAGCGTGGGGTGCTCCCGTCCCTCGGCCCCCGGGACCCGTTCCCGCATCGGGCGGTCCAGTCCCCGCGTGATCGGGTCGCCGTCGCTGAAGGCGGTCAGGAAGGGCTTCTCCCAGCGCCCCAGCGCCTCCCACGCCCGCCGGTTCTCGGCGGCGCCCTCGTCGTCGGGAGCGGTCGGCACGAGCCGCGGGAGCGCCCTCGCGCCGGCCTGGTGGGAGGCGTCGGGGAAGGGGGCGTCGTAGGCCCTCCGCTCGGATCGCGACAGGCGCCGCGCCGTGCCGAGCTGCACGATGCGTCCGGCGGGGAAGAGGGGCGACCACCGGGCGAAGAGACGCCACGCCCGGAAGGGGAGCGAGACGGCGCCCCGCCCGGTGGGCAGGAAGCCGTTCCCAACCGCGACCCGCGCGAAGCGCTCCGGACGGCTCGCGGCCATCCGCAGGCCGACGATGGCGCCCCAGTCCTGGCCGAAGAGCGTGACGTCGCGGAGGCCGACCGCGTCCATCCATCCCTCCGTCCAGGCCACGAGCCGGGCGGAGCTGTAGTCTTCGATCGCGGCCGGCTTGTCGGAGCGCCCGAAGCCGGGCAGGTCGGGCGCGATCGCCCTCAGCCCCGCGGCCGCCAGGCCGGGGATCACCGACCGGTAGAGGAAGGACCAGCTCGGCTCGCCGTGCAGCAGGAGCACGGGGGCGCCGTCGGGCGGGCCGGCCTCCACCCACGCGATCCGGAGGCCCTCGACCCGTACGTACCGGGGCTCGAGGGAAAAGTCCGGGAGCCCTTCGAACCGCTCCGGAGGCGTGCGGAGCGCCTCCACCTCGTGGGCTCCCGCGTCGTCGGGGGGCGAGCCCTCAGACGTCCTCGATGGCCCGAGACACCTTGCCCTGCAGCTCCGGGGTGATCTCGTCGATGCCGTGCACCCGCTCGGCGTGCTCCGAGACCAGCTCGAGGAGCTCCTCCTCCGTGTCCGCCATCGCGGCGAAGTCGCAGTCGAGCCCCACGTCCGAGCAGCGGATCCGTTTGGCCATGCATCCCTCCGATGGGCTGCGTGAACGGGAGCGGGGCGTCCGCTCCCGAGTGCCCGAAAGCTAGGAGCCCGCGCGGCGGACCGCCACGCCGCTCGCTACCCCTCCGGCTCGTCTCCTCCGATCTCCCGGTAGAGCCCCCATCCGATCGCTCCCACCGTGCCGAAGGTGGCCAGGATCATGAGCAGGATGGCCCACAGCGCACCGATCTCGGTCGGATCGGTGCCGGTCACGAGCGCCGCGACCAGGCTCACCAGCTCGACCAGCACCACCACCGCGGCGCCGATCGCGAGGGCGAGCCCCAGCCGGCGCCGCCGGTCCGGCCTCGCGTCCTCGGGCGCGCTCGTCACGGTCACCTCCCGCCCCGGAGGCCACGCACGAGGGGGGCGACCAGCCCGCCGACCGTGCCGCCGATGACCACCAGGACGCCGACCGGCCCGAGGTTGGACAGGGCGGGCGCCCCCGTGGCGACGTTCAGGTACAGGCCCACGAGCAGGAATACGGCGGCCCCGAGGCCGGCCCCGATCGCCGTCGCGCGGATCACGTCGGCCTCACGGCGAGCGGCGCGCGAGGCCGTCCACGCAGCCGGCGTCCAGGCCCTCGGCGGTGCCGGCGGCGACGAACGCCGCCACGAGCCCGTCGACGCAGCCGGGCCAGGTCGGCAGGTGTCCGGTGTCGGGCAGCACGAGGTGGCGCGCCCCGGGGAGCGTGCGCGCCGCGACCTCGGCCCACTCCGGCGGCGTGACCGGATCGAGCGCCCCCGAGATCAGCAGCGTCGGGACGTCGCTCCTGACGGGCCGGTGGTACCGGTCGGGCAGCGGCTTCCGGGGCCAGCTCCGGCAGGGGGCGAGGACGCCCCGCGCCCAGGCGGCTCCGAGGAAGGTGCCGCGGCCGCTGTCGGCGAGCTCGCCCGGCGCGATGCGGGGGAAGTCCTCCGTGCAGACGACGCTCATGAAGAGCCCGAGGTGGATCTGCCGGTCGAAGAAGGTGGCCAGCTGCGCCGCCCGCCGCCCCAGCGGGCGCCACTGCCCCCGGTCCGCCGCGGCCAGCAGCTCCGGGAGCTGCTCGGCCCAGGGCAGGTAGTAGAGCGACACCAGCACGGTGCCGTTCAGCACGCCCTCGTCCAGCGTGAGCGGCGCGGCTTCCCGGTCGTCCGCACGGACCTGCACCTCGACGGTCCGCGGCCGGCGACGGAGCTCCCGGCGCACGCGGCGGAGCGTCTTCGCGAGGTCGGCATGCTCCGCGCGGCAGCCGGTCGACCGCCGACAGGAGGCGACGAGCGAATCGAGCGCGGCCTGGCTGGCCTCCGCGAAGGGCATGGGGACCCGGTACTGGAGCGGCGCGACGCCCCGAAGGACCATCGTCCGGACCCGATCCGGGTAGCGGCGAGCGTACACCTGGGCCGCGCGGGTGCCGTAGGAGCCGGCCACCAGGTTGATCCGTTCGTAGCCGAGGGCCCGACGCACCGCGTCCAGGTCCTCGACGAAGGCCGGCGTGGTGAAATGGCGGACGTCGGCCGACCACGATCGGCGGCACGCCTCGAGCCGGGCGTCGGGGATGCGACCGGCCAGATACGCCTGGGCCGCGTCGTCCGGCGAGCCGAGCCGGCAGCTCAGGGCGCTCGATCCGCCGGTCCCCCGCTGGTCGATCAGCACCAGGTCCCGGCCGTCCGCGAGGCTCGAGCGGGCGAGCGCGCCGACCGAGGCCGTCGCGGCCTGGCCGGGCCCCCCGGCCAGGAAGAAGACGGGGTCGGGCGCCCGGGCGTCCTCTTTTGCGGGCACGACCAGCACCCGCAGGAACAGGGACCGTCCGGAGGGCCGGGTGCGGTCCTCCGGGACGCGGAGGACGCCGCAGCGCGCCCGGACGCCGGAGGCGACGCACGGCTGGAGCTCGAGGCGCGTGCTGTCGCCCGGGGCGGCCGCCGCGGGCGCGGGGTGCCCCGGCGCCGAGAGGACGGCCG
>CAZEUW010000173.1:0-5615 GCA_964515425.1 uncultured Gemmatimonadota bacterium
CGGGATGACCGCGGAAGGTGACCCCGAACATGTCGTAGACCTCGCGCTCCAGCCAGTCGGCCGTGTCCCACAGCGAGGTCACGCTCCGCACCGAGAGCGCGTCGCGCGGCAGCTCGACCTGCACCCGCACCATCCGCCCGTGCGTGAGCGACCAGAGCTGGTACCAGACCTGGATCGGACGGCCGCCCCCCAGGTCGACGCCCATGACGTCGAGGAGCATCTCGTAGGACTGCCCCTCGTCGTCCCGGAGGAAGCGGAGCACCTCGTAGAGCTCGTCCGGGTCGACGACCGCGACGGGGGTGCGGACGGCATCGTAGCGGACCCGCTCGACCGCGCCGTCGAAGCGATCGCGGAGGGCCGCGACCGTCGGGTGCGCCGACGGCTCGTCGTCCTCGCGGGCGGCGCCTCGGACCAGCCCGGACTCGGTGAGGGACGCGCTCATCTCACCCTCTCAGTCCGAGTGCTCCATCAGGCGCTCGCGCCGGTCGCCGGGGCGGTCGAGGGCGTCGGACCCCTCCAGGCCGCTCACCCGATTCTGCTTCGTGGAGTTGCCGAAGGGCTGTGCGACGAGCTCGATCGCCTCGGGCGGCAGGTTCGGACGCCCCACGGCATCGGCCGCCTCTTCGCGCGCGTCGGGATCGCTCGTCGACTCGCCCTTGATCTTCTCCTGTACCATCAGCAGCCCGTAGATGAGGCCCTCGGGACGGGGCGGGCAGCCGGGCACGTAGACGTCGACCGGGATGACCGTGTCGATGCCCTGCACGATCGTGTAGTTGTCGAACATGCCGCCGGAGCTCGCGCAGGCCCCCATCGAGACGCACCACTTGGGCTGCGGCATCTGGTCCCAGACCTTTCGCAGCACCGGCGCCAGCTTGTAGCTGACCCGGCCCGCGACGATCATCAGGTCCGCCTGTCGGGGGCTGAAGGACATCCGCTCCATGCCGAAGCGGGCGATGTCGTATTTGGAGGCCGCCGACGCCATCATCTCGATGGCGCAGCACGCCGTGCCGAAGGGCATCGGCCACAGCGAGTTCCGGCGGGACCAGTTGATCACGTAGTCCAGCCGCGTCGTCAGCCAGTTCCGGGGGACGCCCGTGTCCATCGCCTCGCCCGAGGCGTCCGCGGGCAGCGTCTCGAGTCTCCTGGACATCTCCGCTCCTCCCCTCAGCCGCGCACCGCGCGCCGGCCGCGCCCCGACGTCCGGTCGTTCAATCCCATTCCAGCGCTCCCTTCCGCCAGGCGTACGCCAGGCCCACCAGCAGGATGCCGACGAAGACCAGCATCTCGACGAATCCGAACAGGCCGAGGTCCCGGTAGATCACCGCCCAGGGGAAGAAGAAGATCGTCTCAATGTCGAAGACGATGAAGAGCATCGCGATGATGTAGAACTGGACGGAGAACCGCCGCCGCGTGTCCCCGAGCGGGATCATGCCCGACTCGTAGGGGCTGAGCTTCGCCGGCGTCGGTCGGGACTCGCTGAAGAGCTGCGAGAGGCCCACCAGGAGCACCGCGTTGAGGATCGCGACGACCCCGAGGATCAGGATGCCCAGATACGGCTGCGTCACCGGCCAGATCCCGCACTTGTGAAATTCTTCACTTGGACCGCCAGTATAGCCCGATTCGACGGGCGTTTCAACCGCCGTCGCGGCGCTTCGGGCCGCCGCCCGCCGCCGTGGTCACCCCCACCCGATCCGCCTTGTCCCGCCCCTCCCGAGCGGGGAAGTTGGGAGGGGTGGCCGACGGCCCGAGCGACGCTCGACGTCACCCACCGGACGCCCCGACCAGGAGCCCCCTGCCCCGAGGTCAGCATGGCGATCAAGAGCGACCGATGGATCCGCGAGATGGCTCTCGAGCACGGCATGATCGAGCCGTTCGAGGAGGGTCAGGTCGGCGACGGCGTCATCTCGTACGGGCTGAGCAGCTACGGCTACGACATGCGGGTGGCGAACGAGTTCCGGATCTTCCACAACGCCCTCGCCCCCGTCGTGGACCCCAAGGCCTTCGACGAGCGCTCATTCGTGGAGTACGTGGGGGCGGAGTGCATCATCCCGCCCAACTCCTTCGCCCTCGCCCGGTCGGTCGAGTACTTCCGGATCCCCCGCGACGTGATGACGATCACGGTCGGTAAATCGACGTACGCACGTTGCGGCATCATCACGAACGTCACGCCTTTCGAGCCGGAGTGGGAGGGCTACGTGACGTTGGAGATCAGCAACACCACCCCGCTACCGGCGAAGGTCTACGCCGACGAGGGCATCGCCCAGGTGCTCTTCTTCCAGGCCGACGAGGCGTGCGAGATCAGCTACGCGGACCGAAAGGGCAAATACCAGGGCCAGACGGGGGTGACCACGCCGAAGCTGTAGTCGCCCGCGCCGTCCGGGCGGAGGGACCGCCCGCCGCTCACCCGGCCGACCGCCACGCCGCGACGGCCGTCGCAATCCAGCCGGCGAGCAGCGCCAGTCCGCCGACGGGCGTGACCGCGCCCAGCCACCCGACCCCGGAGAGGGCGAGGGCGTACAGGCTCCCGGAGAAGACCGCCACGCCGGCGACGAAGAGGCCGCCCGCCACGCCCCACAGGGGGTCGGGCCATCGCGCCCCGGCCGCACCGATCGCCACCAGCGCGAGCGCGTGGACCAGGTGATAGCGGGCCGCCGTGTCGAACACCGACATCGCCTCGGGGTCGAGCCTCCCCTCGAGCGCGTGGGCGCCGAAGGCCCCCGCGGCGACCCCGGCGAACCCGAGCAGGGCCCCGGCGACGAGGAGCATACGCGGGCTCATCGCGGCCCCGTCACCGGTCGTCGCCGGAGCCGTGGAGGACGCCGCGCTCCGCCCGGTCCGCGAGCTTCCGGAGGTTCGCCTCCGCGACCTCGGACGAGTCCAGGCCGAAGGCGTCCGCCAGCACCGCCAGGTACCAGTATACGTCGCCCAGCTCCTTCTTGAGCTCCTCCCGGAACTGCTCGGTCACCTCCCCGCCCCGGTCCCGATAGAGCTTCTTGATCTTGCCCAGCACCTCCCCCGCCTCGTCGGCCAGCCCCAACGCGGGATAGACGCAGCGCTCGCCCCCGATGTCCGGGAAGAGTGCCGTCGCCAGCGCCCGACGCTGATACTCGTCGAAGCGGAGCCCCTCGCCCTCGGAGCCGTCGCCGTGCTCGCTCATCGCGCGCCTCCCGCCGTGCTCGCCGAGTCGTCCGGCTCGCCCGGGGAGGCGAACGGCGCGTCGGCGTTCCAGGTCGGCGGCTCCGTCCGGTTCGCTACCACCCAGCCCAGCACGAACGCGGCCTCCGCCTGCTGCTCGGCGCCTCCCATCGTGTGCTCCGGCAACAGCTCGTCGGACGGCCGGTGGTATCGGTTCCTCCGGTAGGCGTCCTCCCTCCGGGCCCCGGTCCCCTCGGGCTCGTCCACGTATTCCAGCCCCTCGGCGATGTAGAGCGACGGAACGCCGCGGTTCACGAAGGAGAACTGGTCCGAGCGGAAGAAGTAGCCCTGGCCGGGGCTCGGATCGCCGCGGACCTCGAACCCCAGGTGGTCCCCGACCGCCTCGAAGGTCGGTCCCAGCGACGAGTACCCGGCCCCCAGGGACACCACGTCGCGCGTTCGGCCGTACATGTTGAGGGCGTCGACGTTGATGTCGGCCACGAAGTGTCCGACCGGCGGTCGGGCGGCAAGGTGGGCCGAGCCCAGGAGTCCCGATTCCTCCGCGGTCACGGCCGCGAAGAGCACGGAGCGTCGCGGACGCTCCGGCGCCCCGGCGAAGGCCTCCGCGACCTCGAGGATCGCCGCCGTCCCCGAGGCGTTGTCCCGCGCCCCGTTGTAGACGGAGTCCCCGTCGGCCGGCCGCCCCACACCGAGGTGGTCGTAGTGCGACGTGTAGACCACGACCTCGTCGCGCAGCTCGGGATCCGCGCCGCGGAGGAGTCCGAGGACGTTCGGCGAGTCCATTCGCCGCACGCGGCTCCGCACCCGGGCCGACGCCCGGAGCGGCAGCGGACGCGCGCGGAAGTCGGGGCGGCGGGCCGCCGCGACCAGCGAATCCAGCTCGATGCCGGCCATGCCGAGCATGCGGCGGGCCGCCCCTTCGGTGATCCACGCCTCGAAGGCGTTCGCGGGCTCCCCGGTCGCCAGCGGGAGCTCGAACTGCTCGCCCGTCCACGAGCCCCGCACCACCGGCCATCCGTAGCCCGCCGAGGACGGCGTGTGCAGGAGGATCAGGCCCGCCGCCCCCCGTCGGGCCGCCTCCGCGTACTTGTAGGTCCAGCGGCCGTAGTAGGTGAGCGTGTCGCCCCGGAAGCCCCGAACGCCGGCCTCGCCGGGATCGTTGACCAGGCCGAGGAGGACCTTCCCCCGCACGTCGACGTCCCGATAGTCGTCGTGGTCGAGCTCGGGAGCATGGATCCCGTAGCCCACGAAGGCCAGCTCGCCCGAGGTGGCGACCGATTCGCGCTGCAGCCCCGTCCACCCCACGAAGTCCTCGCCGGCGGCGGGACGGAAACGGGTGCGCCCGTCCTCGCTGGTGAAGGTCAGCTCCGGATCCGACGTCACGCCCAGGATCGGCACCGTCTGCAGGTGCCCTCCGTCCACCGGGCCCTCCAGCCCGAGCGAGCCGAACTCCGAGGCCAGGTAGGCGGCCGCGATCGCGCCACCGCGTGTCCCCGGAGCCCGGCCCTCGAGCAGGTCGTCGGCCAGGAAGGCCGTGCGCGCCCGCAACCCGACGCTGTCGATCGCCGTCAACCCCGACTCGACGGCGCCGCCGTCGAGACGGACGCCGTCGACCTCGGGCGCCCCCCCGCAGCCGACCGTCGCCGCCAGGACGGCCGCGCCGAAGAGGGTGGCGGCACGCGTGACCGGGCCCTCAGACGGGGCTGACCCTGTAGGAATCGTGCTCATCGTCGAACTCCTCCAGTCGGACGGTGCGGCCGAACCCCACGCTCCCCTCTTCCGTGTGGCAGACGACGAGGTGGAGCGCCCCCTCCCCGTCGTGCCACTGCGCCCGGCCCGAGCCTGGCTGGGCCTCGACGCGCTCGCTCACGACCCGGGCCTCGACCCCGTCGAGCCCCGGCTCGTTGAAACGGACCTGCCGGATCGGGGGGAAGAAGCGATCCCTGATCCACTTCCCCGCCCCCGTCGCAAGGGCCGCCAGCGCCACCGAGCCGGCCAGCACGCGGGGAAAGTGCCCCGCCGGGTCGCCCAGGGCGAAGTCGTGCACGGCGCCGTTGACGGTCAGCCCGGCGATCCCGAGCGAGAGGAGCCCGGCGTGCAGGAGGAACAGGTCGCGGTCCGAGCTCCGGGCGTACAGGAGCACGCCGAGCCCCGCCCCGACGGCCGCCAGGAAGGGGAGGTTGAAGGGCTGGACGACGAAGTCGAGGTAGCTCACGGTCGCTTCCGCCGTCGGCCGCGGGGGACGGAGCGTCGCCGGTCAGGCGTCGCGCTCCACGATGACTTTCTTGACCTCGCCGATCGCCCTGGTGACCGGGATGTCCACGGGGCACGCCTTCGTGCAGTTGAACACGGTTCGGCACGCCCACACCCCGTCGCGGCTGTCGAGGACCTCCAGCCGCTCCGGGTTGCCCTCGTCACCGGCGTCGAAGATGAACCGGTGGGCCTGGACCCCGGCCGCC
>CAZEUW010000174.1:0-5580 GCA_964515425.1 uncultured Gemmatimonadota bacterium
GGGCTCGCGGCCGCGGGGAGCCGCGCCGGGCGCGCGCACTGGACGCGGAGCGCACGGCACGTTACACTGGTGAGTGAACGGGCCGGCGGATGATCCCCCTACCCGATTTCAGTCCCGCCCCATCCGTCGCGTCCCGTACACTCACGCTCTCGGGCCCGGCCTTCCGGCCGGGCCCGAGTCGTTCCGGGATTCCCGGGAGGGCTCACTCTTCGAGCTGAAGCCTCGCCTTGTCCATGATCTCGTCGGCGATCTCGCCGACCGTCTCGACGTGGTAGCCGTCGCACGCGAGATGCGCGGCGTCCTGGAGGTCGACCTCGGCCAACATCCGGACCTCCCCGTCCAGCACGGCCTCCACCTCGTCGCCGGGCGGCGGCATCCGCAGATGGATCTCCGCGCGGTCCCGGCGGCGCAGGAAGACCAGGTCGAACAGCTCCTCGATCGGTCCTCTCTGGGGCCCCTCGTAGACGCAGTAGGACCGATCCTTCACGTGCCGGTCGAACTCCGCGATCCCCCGCTCCTCGAGGGCGTGGTAGAGGGCGACGATCCGATCGCGGGTCTCCTGCAGCATGGGAACCTCCCGGCCGGTGCGGGGCGGCGGGGTACCGCGGGTGGGACTGACGGGCGTCAAGATAACCCGACCCGCGGCTTCCTGCATCAGCGGACCGCCTCCAGGATCCGGTCGATCTGTCGGCGGTGGACCAGGTCGTGGCCCGCGATCAGCCGGACGGTGGTGCGTACCGGCTCGGCGCCGCGCTCCGCGTGGACGGCCTCGCTGGCCCACCCCTCGTCGTCGAGGCTTCGGAGCCAACGGAGGTTCGCCGTGCGGAAGAGCTCCAGCTCGGCGAGCACGGTGGGCACGTCGGCGTCGGCGTATCGCAGCCCTTCCGCCCAGGCGTCCTGGTCGTAGCCGGCGTAGCCGGTGCCCGGCTCGGCCACGGCCTTCCGCATCCGCCAGCGGTGCACCAGCTCCGTGTCGGCCAGGTGTCCGATCACCTCCAGCACCGACCACTTGCCGGGCGCCTCGGGCCGGCGGAGCAGGGCGGGATCGTCCACACGCACACGGTCGCGCACGAAGGGAACCAGCTCGTCCTGCACCGCGAGGGGGTCCCGGTCGCCCAGCATCTCGAGGAGGGCGTCCCGGTAGGCGTCCGGATCCGCCGCCGGGTCGTCAGCGCGGTAAGTGAAGCTCATGAGGGTCTCCGTTCGGTGAGGGGAGCCGGGAGTCACCCGAAGGTAGCGTCCTCCTCCCGGTGGTGTGAAACGGGTCACCAGAGACGCCCACCCGGCCGTCGTACTATTGATATAGTTGACATCCTCCCGTCGGGGCGGTAGGCTGTCATACGAACGAGATAGTAGTGAGACGGATCACGACGGAGGTCCGATGGGCGACGTGAGCTTCGCGGAGCGGGAGCTGGACGTGATGAGCGTGCTGTGGGAGCGGGGCTCCGGCACCGTGGCCGAGGTGCGCGAGGCGCTGTCGGACGACCTCGCGTACACGACCGTGCTCACGGTCCTCCAGACCCTGGAGGAGAAAGGCCACGTGCGGCACGAGCAGGAGGGCCGCGCCTACCGGTACCACCCGACCGTCGAGGCCCGGGAAGCCGGGCGGAGTGCGCTCCGCCGCGTCCGCGACAAGATCTTCCAGGGCTCGGCCGAGCACCTGCTCGCCCACTTCGTCTCCGATTCCGGGCTCTCGGAGGAGGAGCTGCGCCGCCTGCGCCGCGAGCTCGACGAGCGGCTCGGGGAGGAGGAGCGATGATCGCCGCGTGGATGGTGTGGACGATTCTCGTCGCGCTCGCCTTCGGGCTGGCGGCCCGGGCTCTCGAGGCGCTGCTGGAGCTGTGGCGGCTGCCGCGCCGGGGCGTGTGGGCGGGTGCGATGTCCGCCGCGATGGGGTCGTCCGCGATCGGCCTGTGGCGGCTCGCCGCTGGTGGTGGGTCGGACGGAGGAGCCCTCGCCGACGTCCTGGCCGCCGCCTACGGACGGGCCGGATCGACCGCCGGAGAGGCCGTCGCGTCCCCCGCGACGGGCCCGATCGACGCCGCGCTGGCCGGGCTCTCGGAGACGGCCGCGGCCGTGGCCTCGACGGTTCCCGTCTCCGACGCCGTCCTCCTGTGGTCGTGGGCGGCGGCCACGGGGATCGCCCTCGCCGTCTGGATCGCCGGGGTCGCGCGGCTGCGGGCCCTGGCCGCCGGGGGAACGGCCGACACGGTCGAGGGCGTGCCCGTGGCCCGCACGTCGGAGGAGGGGCCGGCGGTGACCGGCGTCCTCCGGCCGCGGATCCTCTGGCCCTCGTGGGCCGACGCGCTCGACGCCCGGGGCCGGCGGACGATCCTGGCGCACGAGCGTGAGCACGTGGCCGCTCGGGACCCGGCGCTGCTCGCGGCGGGCCTGGCCGCGGTCACGCTCTGTCCCTGGAATCTCGCTCTGTGGTGGCAGTACCGCCGGCTCCGCCGCGCCGTCGAGATCGACTGCGACCGCCGTGTGCTGGGCCACGCCGTGGGCCGGGGCGACTACGCCTCGCTGCTGCTCGACGTGGCCGAACGGAGGGCGCCGCGCGTGCCCGCCGTCGCCCTCGTGACTCCCGAACACCCCGTGAGAGAGAGGATCGACGCCATGACCGCTTCACGTCCGAACCATCCGACGCTCCGCTCCGCCGCCCTCGGCGCGCTCGCGCTCGCCCTGGCGGCGGTCGCCTGCGAGATGCCCGTGCCCGTGGAGGTCGTCGACGAGGAGAGCCCCGAGGGCCGGACGGTGGAGGACGCGTCCGTGATGGCTTCCCCCGGCGGCACGTTCCGGATGCGCGGCGACGGGGACGTGCTCACCCGGGGCCAGCCGCTGGTCATCGTCGACGGCGAGAGGATCGACGGCGGAGTCCGGGCCGCGAGCCCGGACGGACGAGGGAACAGCGTCTTCAGGTCGCTGAGCGACCTCGACCCCGAGGACATCGACAACATCCAGGTGATCAAGGGGCCCGCGGCGCTCGAGCACTACGGCGAGGAGGCCGCCGACGGGGTCATCCTGATCGAGACGGAGGCGGGCGCGGAGGGCGGCTAGGCTCCCCCGGAAACGGCGTTCAGCCGCTCCACGACAGAGTCCTCGGCGACGTGGACCTCGCCGACGCGGTGGAGGAGCCGATCCTCCACCGCGACCCGGCCGCGAGAGGCGCCGAGCCAGTACTCCACGACGTAGATCGTGCCGTCGGACCCCCTGAAGTCGACGCACACCGAGCGCCGCCCTCCGGGCGTGGTCTCGACCTCCTCGTGGACCCGCACGAAGGAGACGCGGTGCTGCCTCCGGGTGGCGGGGTCGGTGACGATGACGAAGTCGCCCGAGGAGCCGACGTGGTGGGCGACCCGCCGCCGCACCTCCTCGGTGGAGATCCTGAGGACGGAGTCGGCGGCCGTGATCGCCTCTTCCTCGCCGCTCCCGCCGCCGGCTTCGCGCGGGTCCGGTCCGCCGCAGGCGATCAGCAGCAGGACGAACGCCGCGGCCGGGGCCGTCCACGCGTAACCGCTCTGTCGTCGCATCTCCGCCTCTCCCCCTCTCGCTCCGGCGCGCTCCAGACTCCGAACGCCCGAGCGTCGGAACATACGTGTCCGCGAGCTGTCGCGTGACGGCCGTCACAGAGGGAGCACCCCGAACGTCTTCTCGACGGAGGTCGTTCGCCCACGAAGGAATGCCCCTCTGGCGCCGGAGCCGACCGATGAGACGTCCAGCCGTGTCCACCGTGCTGTTCGCCGCGGTGGCGGCGACGATGCCGTTCACGCTCGCCGCCTGCCAGAGCTCCCCCCTCGAGCCCGAGAGGGACCGGCTCGAGGACGCCCGGGACCGCTGGCGGTCGCTGGAGATCAGCAGCTACAGCTACGCGTACGAGGCCGCCTGCTTCTGCGGCCCGACGGCGACGCAGCCGGTCCGTGTCGAGGTCGTCGACGGCGAGGTCGCCTCGATCACCTCGATCGCGACCGGGGAGCCGGCGCAGCCTGCCGTTCCCGCCGAGGACCCTGCCGACTTCTTGACCGTGGAGGGACTCTTCGGGTTCCTCCGGGACGCGCTCCAGCAGGACCCCGCTTCGTTCGAAGCCTCCTACCACCCGGAGCTGGGGCACCCGACCTCCGCCTCGATCGACTTCGACGAGCGCGTGGCCGACGAGGAGTTCGCGTTCGAGGTGGGCGAGCTGAGCGTGATCGAGGACGCCGTCCGGGTCGCCCCACGTCGCTGAGCCGCCCGGTGGCGTGGCCCGCGGGCGCCCTCTAGCTTCGCGCGGAGAGAGCCCGTGTCGCCGCGTTCACGCGTTTCCGGAGGCCCCGCATGGCGGTCGAGATCGAGAAGGAGTTCGAGGTCCCTCAGCCGATCGACGAGGTCTGGGCCTTCCTGACCTCCCCGGAGCGGGTGGCCGAGTGCCTCCCCGGCGGGAAGCTCCTCGAGGAGATCGACGAGCGCACCTTCCGGGGCGAGATGGGCCTCAAGCTCGGACCCATCGGGGCGACCTTCGAGGGAAAGATCCGCTTCGACCGCCTCGACGAGGAGAACCACGAGGTGGAGATGTCCGGCGAGGGCAAGGACCGGGGCGGCACGGGCAGCGCCCGGATGAGCATGTCGAGCCGACTCGAGTCGCTGGAGGACGGCGGCACCCGCGTCAGCGCGCGCCAGAAGGTCAGCCTCTCCGGCAAGCTGGCGTCGTTCGGACGCAGCGGCGTGGTGCAGGGCGTCGCGGACTTCATGTTCGGCCGCTTCACCGACTGCGTCGAGAAGAAGCTCGCCGAGGGCTGAGGGGGGAACGATGACGGCCTCCGAGGTGCTCGGGCCTCTCCGCGAGTGGACGGAGGCCGGCCGGCGCGCGGGAATGGCGACGCTCGTGAAGGTGCGCCGCTCCGCGCCCCGGGCCCCGGGCGCGCGCTTCGCCGTCAGCGAGGACGGCGAGCTGGCCGGCTCCGTCTCCAGCGGCTGCGTGGAGGGGGACCTCCACGAGCACATCGGGGAGGTGCTGGAGGGGGGCGAGCCGCGGGTGCTCCACTACGGCATCACCGACGAGATGGCGATGGAAGTCGGCCTCGCCTGCGGGGGCGAGATCGACGTCCTGGTCGAGCCCTTCGATCCCGACGTCCCGGTGTGGGACGCCCTGCGCGAGGTGCTGGACGTGCGCGGGGCGGCCGTCCTCCTGCAGGGCCTCTCCGAGGGACTCCGCACGCGGGCCATGCTCGTCCGGCCCGACGGCACCACGGTCGGCAGCCTCGGGGGGGAGAGGCTCGACGGCTGGTCCGCGGAGCGGGCGCTCGAGATGCTCGAGACCGGCGGGACCCGGATCCTCGAGTCCGAGGTGCCCGACGTCCGCGTCTTCGCCGAGGCCTTCCTCCCCCCGGCGCGGCTCGCGATCGTCGGCGCGTCGCCCGTGGCCGCCGCCCTGTGCCGGATGGCCGCGCAGATGGGCGACGAGGTCACGATCGTCGATCCGCGCGAGGCCTTCGCCACCGAGGAGAAGTTCCCCGACGCCACCCGCCTCGTCCACGAGTGGCCGGAGGAGGGCCTCGCCGAGGCCGGGCTCGACCGCTGGCTCGACGTGGTCGTGCTGGCCCACGA
>CAZEUW010000175.1:0-5560 GCA_964515425.1 uncultured Gemmatimonadota bacterium
GGCCAACTCGGTGACGGCCTGGAACCTGGCCCGGCTCGCGCGCCTCACCGGCGACGCGGACCTGGAGGAGGGGGCGCTCTCCGTCGAGCGTGCCTTCGCGGACCGCGTCGACGGCGCGCCCTCGGCCCACTCGATGCTCATGATCGCCCTGGACTTCCGCCTGGGCGTGGGCCACGAGGTGGTGCTGGTCGGCAGCGAAGGCGACGAGGAGCTGGCCCGCATGGAGCGGGCCCTGCGGGGCGCCTTCCGGCCCCGCACCGTCTCCCTCCTCCGTCCCGCCGGGGAGAAGGAACCGGAGGTGGCCGAGCTCGCCCCCTTCACCGCCGGGATGACGGCGGGCGAGGACGGCGTCGCCGCCTACGTCTGCCGGGACTTCACCTGCGACGCCCCCGTCCACGACGTCGAGTCGCTGCGGCGCTCGCTGGACGACGACGTGCCGGAGGACCGCCCGAGCGGGGAGGACGCGTGAACGTCGAGGTCGTGGTCGAGATCCCGAAGGGGAGCCGGAACAAGTACGAGTTCGACCCGGAGCGGGGACGCTTCGTGCTGGACCGGATGCTCTTCTCCGCCGTCCACTACCCGGCCGACTACGGGTACATTCCCGAGACGCTGGCGCGGGACGGGGATCCGATGGACGCCCTGGTGCTCGTCGGCGAGGCCACCTTCCCGGGCTGCCTCATCGAGTCGCGGCCGGTGGGCGTCTTCGAGATGGCCGACGAGAAGGGTCCCGACGAGAAGATCCTCTGCGTGCCGCTCCACGATCCGCAGTGGAACCACATCGAGGGGCTCGGGGACGTCCCGCCGCACCTGCAGCGCGAGATCACCCACTTCTTCGAGGTCTACAAGGACCTGGAGGACAAGAAGACTGAGGTGGGCGACTGGCACGACGAGGTGGCCGCCCGGGAGCGGATCCGCTCGAGCCGCGAGCGCTGGCGGGAGGAGAGCGGCGCCCGCTGATCCGCGCCCGGGTGGCCCGCTCCGACCCCGGCGCCCCCGAACGGCGCGCCGACGCTCAGCCCCCGCCGCTCTCGCCGCCCTCGTGCCGGATGCGCCAGATCCAGCCCGCCGCGTCGTCGGTGACGTAGAGCGAGCCGTCCGGACCCTCGGCGAGCCCGACGGGCCGGTGGTCGGCCTCGCGCGGCCCCTGGCCCTCGCGTCGGAAGCCCTCGGCGAAGGTCTCCCACTCGGCCGTCGGCCGTCCGTCCTCGAAGGGCAGGTAGACGACCCGGTAGCCCTCCTGGGGGAGGGGCGCCCGGTTCCACGACCCGTGGAAGGCGATGAAGGCCCCGCCGCGGTAGCGCTCGGGGAACTGCTCGCCCGTGTAGAAGTGGAGGCCGTTCGGGGCCCAGTGGGCGGGGAAGTCGACCAGCGGGTCCTTCATGTCCGCGCAGCGGCCCACCTCGGTCCCGTCACCTCCGTACTCGGGCGCGAGCACCTTCAGGTCGCGCTGGGGGTCGTAGTAGCAGTAGGGCCAGCCGAAGTCGTCGCCCTCCTGGATCCGCACGAACTCCTCGGCGGGCTTCTCCGCGCTCTCCCGCTCCGTGTAGAGGTCGGGCCAGTTCTGCACGAGCTGGTCGCGGCCGTGGACGGCCCCGTACAGCTCGCCGTCCGGGCCGAAGGCCATCGCCACGGTATTGCGGAGCCCGGTGGCGAAGCGCGCCGCCTCCGAGTGCGTCTGGCCGAGCGAATCGGCGTCGTAGCGCCAGATTCCGGCGCGCGTCGCGAGCTCGGGGCAGGGATCCTGTCCCGGGGAGCGGAGTGCCCGGTCCTCCTCCTGACAGCTGTTCGAAGGCGAGCCGACGTTGACGTAGAGGTGCCCGGCCCCGTCGAAGGCGATCGGCTTGGCCGCGTGCGAGCGCTCCGAGGGCAGGTCGTCCACGACGACCTGCGGCTCCCCCTCCGGCCTCAGCCGGCCGTCGGGCCGGCGCCACCGGACGACCCGGTCGTCGGCGCCGAAGTAGAGCCATCCGTCCCGGAGCGCCACGCCGGTGCCGCCGCCGGAGCCGAAGCGGACGCGGACGTCCGCGGCCCCGTCGCCGGTCGTGTCGCGGAGGGCGACGACGCCGCCGCCCCCGCCGTCCCGGCCGGCGCCGAGGGCGACGTACAGGTCGCCGTTCCCGGCCACGGCGACGTGCCGGGCGTCGCCCACGTCCCGAGCCACGACCGTGGCGCAGAAGCCGTCGGCCAGCTCGAGGCCCCCGTCCGCGCTGTCGCACGCGACCGTGCCCTCGGCCCCGCGGGCGGTGCCTTCCCGCTCGGCGGCCGACGTGCCGTCCTCGCAGCCGCCCAGGGCGAGGAGCGCACCGGCCAGGAGGACGAGCGGTCGCGTCGAGTCGAATCCAGCCATTGCCTGTGCCTCCGGGTCGGGGTCTTCTGTCTGCCTCCGGTCGGCTGGCCGTGCAGGGGCCGTGCCTCCGGCCGCGCCGGGCCTGGGCCTCGCCCACTGCGAAGCGTGGGGGTTGCGTGAGCGTCGGCGATGTGGACACCCTGTCCCATCGTCCTCCGCCCGGCTCGGCGCCGGGCCCGCTTTCGCCCGGACATCGACCGAGCCTCCCACGACCCGTGCTCGACCAGTGCGAGCCGTTCGCCAGGAGCATTCAGTCAGGAGACGGAGAGCAGACATGAGATCCCTAAGACTCGCACCCGTAGTCCTCGTGCCCCTCGTGCTCTTGGCCTGCGGACAGGCGGGAGAGACCGACGGCGCGGACACCGCGAGCATGGATGCCGGCGCCGACACGGCCGCGATGGCGGATACCGCCGCGCAGAGCGGCACGATCACGCTCGAGGCCAGGAACCAGAGCGGCATCACCGGGACCGCCCACACGGAGCGCGCGATGGGCGACTCCACGGTGGTCGTCCTCGATCTCGAGGGCCTGGAGGAGGGCTCGGAGTACCCGGTTCACGTCCACAGCGGAAGCTGCGCGGACGGCGGGCCCGTGGCCGTCCCGCTGAGTCCCGTCACCGGCGGTGCGGAGGGCAGCGGCACCAGCCGGACGACGATCGACGTCACCCAGTTCTCGGACACGCTCACCTACTTCGTGCAGGCGCACCAGCCGGGCGGCCAGCCCGCGGCGTGCGCGGACGTCCCGACGGAGGAGCCCCAGGAGGGTGAGACGTCGGGGGACGACGGTGAGACGGAGGGCGGCACGGAAGGCTCCGGCGGAGGCGCCTGAGTCCGGGCCGTCCCGGCCGGGACCGCTCGCGCTAGGGGGACGACGGCCCCCGTGCGCGAGCGGCCACGGCCCTCCTCAGAGGCTGGAGTGGGTGCCGTCGCAGAAGGGCTGGTCGGCGGTCCGCTTGCACTGGCACAGCCAGTAGGTGTCCTGCTCCTCCACCTCGAACCTGACCGGTCCGAACTCGGTCCCCTCGTGAGACCCGTCACAGAACGGCTGCTCGTCCGAGCGGCCGCACCGACACCACCAGTAGGTGCCGGGCTCCAGCTCCACGCCCGCCGGCTGCCTGTCGGCGATCTCCGGTTCCGCCATCGTGCTCTCCTCCCTAGCTTCGGTCGGCGGTCGCACCGCCGGTCGCGCTCTCCGGTGATCGTCGGATGCCCGGGCCTCGCGGATGGAAGGACCGTGCCGAGCACCGGAGCGGAACTTGCGCCCGCCGGAGCGCGACGCCCATCGGACGGAGTCGGCTGATGCCCTGGGACCTCTCCAGCCTCCAGCTCGAACAGTGGGTCCGGCCCGCGGCCCTCCTGGGCGGCGGTGTGGCGATGGGCATCCTCCTGGAGACCTATCTCTTCGCCCGCCTCCGCTCGCTCGCCGACCGGTCCCGCTTCCACTGGGACGACGTGGTGCTCGGCTCGCTGCGGGGCATGGTCATCGTCTGGTTCACGACGGCGGGCGCCTACGCGGCGAAGCAGTTCGTGGAGCTCACCGAGACGTGGTCGTCGATCATCGACAAGGCGTTCATCGTCGTCGTCGGCCTCTCGCTCACGGTGGTGGCCGCCCGCGCCGCCGCCTCGAGCATCCGCTTCTGGGCGCGGGGCAGCTCCGGGGCCCTCCCTTCGACGTCGCTGCTCCAGAACGTGGCCCGGATCCTGGTCTTCATCCTCGGGGCCTTCCTCATCCTCCAGAACCTCGGGATCAAGGTCGGCGCGCTGGTCGCGAGCCTCGGGATCGGCGGCCTGGCGGTCGCGCTCGCGCTCCAGGACACCCTCTCGAACCTCTTCGCCGGCTTCCAGATCATCCTCGCCCGACAGATCCGCAGCGGCGACTTCATCCGCCTCGATTCGGGCGAGGAGGGCTACGTGACCGACATCCAGTGGCGGAACACCACGATTCGCAACCGGCTCGACGACCACGAGGTCGTGATCCCGAACTCGAAGCTGTCGAACGCGACCGTGAAGAACTTCAGCCTCCCGTCGAGCCCGTTGTGGGTCGGGCTGGACATCGGCGTCCCCTACGACAGCGACCTGGAGGAGGTCGAGCGCATCACGCTCGAGGTGGCCGGGGAGCTGGCCGAGGAGTTCGAGCTGGTGGAGGGCTATCCCGACCCGGTGCTGCGCTACCAGGAATTCGGCGATTCGGCGGTGCGGTTGCGCCTCCGCATCCGGGTCGACGAGTACGCGACGCTCTTCCCGCTGCGGCACGCCATGGTGAAGCGGATCCACGCCCGCTACAGGGAAGCCGGGATCCAGATCCCCTTCCCGATCCGGACGATCGTGGCACCCGGCGGCTTCGACGTCCGTGCCCGGAGCGTCGACGAGGACGGCGAGGGCTGAGCCCCACGGCCGTCATCCGGCGGCCGGCGTCTCCTCCCCTTCCGAGGCGTCCTCGCCGGCGTCGGCTCCGCCCTCCGCCGGAGGCGGCTCCTCCGTCCGGGAGGGGGCGGCCCCGTCCTCCTCGAGCTCCAGGCCCAGCAGCTCGAAGACGCGGTCCGCCGCGACCTCCTCCTCCTCCAGCAGCGCGTCCACCAGCCGGTCGAGCCCTTCCCGATGCTCGTCGAGCGTGGTCATCGCCCGCTCGTAGGCGTCCGACAGGATCCCCTGCACCTCTTCGTCCACGTCCCGGGCGGTCTCGTCGCTGTACTCGCGCTGCTGGGCGATGTCCTCCCCGAGGAAGACGTTCTTCTGCTCGCCGCCGAAGGCGATGTCCTTGAACCGCTCGCTCATGCCCCAGTCCAGCACCATCTTGCGCGCGAGCTGCGTCGCCTGTTTGAGGTCGTTCTCGGCCCCGCTGGTCGACGTCTCCATCACCAGGTCCTCGGCCGCCCGTCCTCCCATCATCACGGCCAGGCGGTCCACGACGTACTCCCGGCGATAGATGTACTTGTCCTTCTCGGGGAGCTGCTGGGTGACGCCCATCGCACGCCCCCTCGGCACGATCGTGACCTTGTGGAGGGGATCGGCGTGGGGGAGGACGGCGGCCAGCACCGCGTGGCCGCCCTCGTGGTAGGCGAGCAGCTCCTTCTCCTCCTCGTCGAGGGCGAGGCTCTCGCGCTCCAGCCCCATCAGCACCTTGTCCCGTGCCTCCTCGACGTCCTCGCTCTCGATCCGGTCCTTGTCCACGCGGGCGGCGAGGAGGGCCGCCTCGTTGAGGAGGTTCTTGAGGTC
>CAZEUW010000176.1:0-5517 GCA_964515425.1 uncultured Gemmatimonadota bacterium
TGCCGTTGATCACCCACTCGTCGCCGTCCCTCCGGGCCCGGGTCCGCATGCCGCCCGGATTGGAGCCAAAGTCCGGCTCCGTGAGGCCGAAGCAGCCGATGGCCTCCCCGGAGGCCAGCTTCGGGAGCCACTCCCGGCGCTGCTCCTCGCTTCCGAACTCGTAGATGGGATACATCACCAGGGCGCCCTGGACGGAGGCGAAGGAGCGGATGCCGGAGTCGCCCCGCTCCAGCTCCTGCATGATGAGCCCGTAGGCGACGTCGCCGAGGCCGGCGCATCCGTACTTCGTCGGGAGGTTCGCCCCGAAGAAGCCGAGCTCGCCCATCTGCGGGATGAGCTCCCGGGGGAAGGTGCGCTCCACGTAGTGCTCCCCGATGACGGGCATGACCTCCTCGTCCACCCAGTCCCGGACCATGTCGCGCACCTGCCGCTCCTCCGCGCTCAGCAGGTCGTCCACGTCGTAGTAGTCCACGCCCTCGAAGCTCATGTGCCTCCGCTCTCCCGCGTCCCCGAGTCGTCCGTTCGCAGCTTCACCCAGCCCTTCACGATCTCCCGCCCGATCCGCCACCCGAGGTAGTACGCCGCCCCGAGCGGCATCACCCACGCCCACCCCGACAGCACCTCGGTGCTCCCCGAGACCAGCACCCACACGCCGAACGGGATCGTGACCAGCGCCGCCGTCGCGTGGCTCCCGATGCGCGACAGCCGCTTCACCCGCTCGCGGCAGTCGGGGCACCAGAACCGGTCGTCGAGCTCCTCGCGGGGACGGACCCGACGGCACGACCGGCAGCGCGCCTCCGACGCGCCGCCGTCGCCGGGGCCGACCCGGAAGGCGGCGCGGCCCTCAGACGGGGGCATCGACCTCGAGGCGTTCCGCCACGGCGGCGGCGAAGTCGTCGGTGCCGGCCTCCCCGCCCATGTCCGGCGTGCGCACCTCGCCGGCGTCCAGCGTCTCCTGCAGGGCCGCGCGGACCCGTTGCGCGATCGGGGCCTCGCCGAGCCGTTCCAGCATGAGGCAGGCCGAGAGGATCAGGGCGGTCGGGTTCGCGATCCCCCGCCCCGCGATGTCGGGGGCGGAGCCGTGCACCGGCTCGAAGATCGCGGTCTCGTGGCCGACGTTCGCCGCGGGGGCGAAGCCGAGCCCGCCGACCAGCCCGGCCACCTCGTCGGAGATGATGTCCCCGAACATGTTCTCCATCACCAGCACGTCGAACTGGTGGGGGTCGAGCACGAGCTGCATCGCCGTGTTGTCGATGATCCGCTCCTCGAACTTCACGCGGCCCTCGTACTCCTCGGCCACCTCCCTGCCCACGTCCAGGAAGAGCCCCTGGGTGGCGCGGAGGATGTTCGCCTTGTGGACCAGCGTCACTTTCGACCGGTCGTTCTCGAGCGCGTAGTCGAACGCGTAGCGGACGATCCGCGCGGCCGCGAACCGGGTGACCAGCATGATCGACTCCGCCGCCGCCCGCGGATCGTCGTCCACGCCGATGAAGTGCTCGATCCCCGCGTAGAGGCCCTCGGAGTTCTCGCGCACCACCACCAGGTCGATGTCCTCGTATCGGCCGCCCGCGAGGAGCGTCTTCGCCGGCCGGACGTTGGCGTAGGTCTCGAACCGTTTGCGCAGGGCGACGTTGATGGAGCGGAATCCCGATCCGACCGGCGTGGTGAGCGGCCCCTTGAGCGCGACGCCCGTCTCCTCGATCGAGGCGGTCGTGGCGTCCGGAAGCGGGGTGCCGGTCCGCTCCTTCGCGGTCATCCCCGCCACCTGGCGGTCCCATTCGATCGGCGCGCCGGCGGCCTCCAGGACCGCCACCGTCGCGTCGGCGATGTCGGGGCCGATCCCGTCGCCGGGGATGAGCGTCACCCTGTGGGTCATGGCGTCTCCCCCGCGTACTCCGGGTTGTAGCGATATTCGGTGCGATCCTCGCCGTAGTCGATGAGGTCCTCCATGTATCCGGGCCTGTCGGTGCCCTCGGTCCGCGCCTTCGCCACCACCCGTCGGGCGTCCCTCCACGTCAGCGCGTTGAGGGCGTCCCGTCGGAGCATCGCCTCGGCGATCCACGGCCCTCCCTCCGCGATCACCGTCCGCACCCGGACGGCGGCGACGCCGGACCAGCGTCCGAACAGCTCCTGCGTCTGGGGCGAGAAGAGGTAGATGTAGGGGCCGACGCGCGCCCAGAGCCGCCCGCCGCGCTCGAGCTGCCGGGAGTCCTGCCGCACGCGCACGTCGACGACGTTGCCGCTGACCTCGGCCGTGGCCCGGGTGGTTCCGTACAGGTTCTCGAGCGCGGTGGCGGAGGGCAGCTCGGCCTCCCCGCCGCCGGCGTCCCCGCAGGCCGACGCGGCGGCCAGGGCCGCGAAGGCCACCAGGGCAGTCGCGAGAGGGCTGCGAGCGTGCTGGCGAATCATCGTGTCAGGCTCCTCGTGACGTTCCGTGCGAGGGTCGCGAGCGCCGCGGCCGCATCGGCCGCGTTCTCCTCCCCGTACACCGAACCCTCCTATAGGAGGCGTCCCGATCTCACCCTGACCGCTTCTCCCGCACGCTCCGGATCCTCTCCTCGATCTCGTGCCGCTCCAGCGTGTGATCGGAGCTCTTGGCCAGGTCGAAGATCGCCCGGCACAGCTCCTCGTCGTCCGGGTCGTAGCCGTGCTCCTCCAGCCAGTAGCGGACGTTGCTCAGTCCCGACACCGGCGAGATCTCGATCCGCTGCTCGAGCCCGAACACCCCGGCCGGGACGCCGCTGTACACCCGGTCGATGAGCCAGTCGTCCCCCTTGCGCATCGCCTTGATGATCGCCGCCGCGTGGACACCCGTGCCCGTCCGGAACGCGTCCTCCCCGATCACCGGATAGGTGGGGGGAATCTCGACGCCGCACATCTCGGCGGTGGCCCGGCAGTACTCCGGGAGCTTCGAGAGGTCGCGGTCGTGCATGCCCAGCAGCCGCAGGTTCACCAGCAGGAGGTCCATCTCCACGTTGCCGACGCGCTCCCCGATCCCGAGCGCCGAGCCGTGGACGCGGTCGACGCCCTCCTCGATGGCCGCGAGGGCGTTGGCCAGTCCGAGCCCGCGGTCCCGGTGGCCGTGGAAGTCGATCTTCACGTCCTCGCCCGTCTCCTCGACCATCCGACGGACGTAGCGGACGAGCTGCCGCACGCCGTGGGGAGTCGCGTGGCCGACCGTGTCGGAGAGGCAGATCCGGCCCGCGCCGCACTCGATCGCCGTCGTGTACAGCTTGCGCAGCGTCTCGGGCCGCGACCGGGTCGTGTCCTCGGTCACGTACATCACGTCGAGCCCGTGCTCGACCGCGAAGGTCACCGCCTCCTCGGTCGCGGTCAGCAGCCGGTCGAGGTCCCAGTCCTCGGCGTACTGGCGGATGGGGGAACAGCCGATGAAGGTGCACGCCTCGATCGGCACGCCGGTCGCCTGGGAGATCTCCACGATCGGCTCCACGTCGGCCACCACGGTGCGGGCCGCGCAGTTCGCCTCGATGGGCAGGTCCTGGTCGGCGATCTCGCGGGCCAGCGCCAGCACCGCCTCCCGCGCCCGCGGCCCGGCGCCCGGGAGGCCGATGTCGGCCGCGTGGATGCCCAGGTCGCACATGAGGTGGAGGAGCCGCCGCTTGTCGTCCACGTCCGGATCGACGACCGACGGGTTCTGGAGGCCGTCGCGGAGGGTCTCGTCGTCCAGCTCGACGTCGATCCCGGCGTAGTCGAAGCTGCCGGGCAGCCGGTTCCAGTCGTGGATCAGCTCGGAGCGGCGGGGCTCGGGCAACGCGTCACCCCTCCACGGCACCGGACGGGCGCCCGCTGACCACGCCGTCGTCGCCCACGCTCGCCCTCCCGTCGAAACCGTCGACGCGGGCGCGGTCGCCCACGATGGAGCGCTCCAGGCGGCTGTCGATCAGCACGGCGTCCTCCCCCACGATGCAGTCCCGGAGGACGCTCCGGCGGACGACGGCGCCCGCCGCCACGCTCACGTTCGGCCCGATCTCGGAGTCCTCGATCGTGGCCGAGGGATCCACCAGGACCGGCCCCTCGACGACCGCGGAGCCGGCCGGCAGCGGCCGCGCCAGGCCGTGCTCGAGCAGCTCCCTGTTGGTCGAGAGGAGCGTCTCCGGCTTGCCGCAGTCCCACCAGCCGTCGACCGTGGCGGTGGACAGCCGCGCGCCCTCCTCGATCATGTACTGGAAGGCGTCGGTGAGGAAGTACTCGCCCATCTGCGGGTCTCCCGACAGGACCCGCTCGATCCCCTCGAAGAGCAGCTCGTGGTCGCGCACGAAGTAGACGCCGATGTTGGCCAGGCGCGAGATCGGCTCGGACGGCTTCTCCACGATGCGCTCCATGTATCCGTCCTCGTCGGTCAGGATGACGCCGTAGCGCTGATAGTCCTCCACCTCCTTCGCCCAGACGATGCCGTCGTCGTCGGGCCGTGCGTCGATCACCGAAAGGTCGGCCTCGAAGATCGTGTCCACGAAAACGACGAGGACGGGGCCCGAGACGTGGGGCTCGGCCAGCCGGATGGCATGGGCGGTGCCGAGCTGCTCCTGCTGGCGGACGTAGCGCTTCCGCAGGTCCGGACGGGACCGCTCGAGCCACTCCCTCATCGTGTCGCCCATGTAGCCCGTGACGCAGATCACCTCGTCCACTCCGGCGGCCGTGAGCCGCTCCAGGACGTGGTCGAGCACCGGGCGGTTCGCCACCCGCACCAGGGGCTTCGGTCGGGTGTGCGTGTGGGGCCGGAGTCGCGTCCCCTTTCCGGCGAGGGGTATAATGGCCTGCATGGTCCTGTCGCGGAAACGGCGGGTTCGCGCGGCCGAGCGGGGCGAACGTACCCGCGCCCCCCGGGCCCGGCAACCGGGCCGCGGGACCGTCGAGACCGCCTCAGCGCAGTGTCTACGAGGAGACGATGTCGACCTCGCTCCTGAAGCGCTGGCTCACCGAGAACGTCGCCGACACGCGGACGTCCGGAGCCCCGTCCGGACGCTGCTACGCCGCCCCCTTCGCGGACGTCTGGGACGCGGTCCGCGCCGAGGCCGACGCGCACGCCCGATGGAAGGTGGAGCACGCCGACGAGACGAACGGGATCCTCCGGGTCACGTGCCGGTCCCGGTTCTTCCGTCTCGTGGACGACCTGACCGTATGGATGTCGCTGGACGAGGAGGGGCTGACGCGGCTGGAGGCCCGATCGGCGGCCCGGACGGGCGTCGGCGACCTGGGGGTGAACCGGCGCCGGATCGAGGCCCTGCTGGCCCACCTGGACGCGCGGTTCGAGCGGGTCGGCTACGGGGCCTCCTGACCCCGCACGGCGTCCCGCGCTACGGACCGTCCCGGGCTACGAGCCGTCGCCGGCCGCCGCCGCCGACCGGGCCCGTCGACCGACCCGCTTCACGGTCAGCTCCTCCCCCTCCGAGACCGCCACCACGCTCACGGCCGTGAGGTCGCCGGTGACGTTCACCGCCGTGCGGCACATGTCCAGGATGCGGTCCACGCCGAAGATGAGGGCGATGCCCGCCGCCG
>CAZEUW010000177.1:0-5490 GCA_964515425.1 uncultured Gemmatimonadota bacterium
GTCGGTGACGCTCTCCGCGCTCGACGTCGAGCTGCGTGAGGAGGCCGCGGCCCGCGGCCTCGGCTTCCTGCGGGTCCCGATCCCGCACGCCGAGCCGCGGTTCGCCGTGGTCCTGGCCGACCTCGTGGAGCGCGTGCTCGGCGAGGCGGGCGGGGAGGAGCTCGACCTCGCGCCCTGCCGCTGCCGGGCCGACGGCGCCGCCCGCTGCCTGAACGCCCGGCGGTGAGGCCGCCGCCCGGCCTCGCCGCTCAGCGCTCGCCTGTCGCCTCGCCGCTCGCCTCTCCCGTCGCCGCGTCGGCCGCCAGCCGCCGCGCGAGACGCTCGCCCGCCCTCAAACGACCGGGGATGCCGGGGCGCGACTCGTAGGCCGCGCAGAGGTCGAGGCCCTCCGGGAGCGTGAGGCCCTCGAGGCCCGCACGGCCCCGGTCCCACGCCGCCATCCGCGTCCGGCTCACCCCCAGCACCTCCGCGTCGCGGCCGGTCACCGCCCGGAACTCCGCCGCCGCCGTCTCGGCCAGCGTCTCGTCCGGCTCCCCCGGCAGCTCGGGCGCCGACGCGCCGCCCAGGTAGGCCGTGCACACGCCGTCGCGGCCGAAGAGGCTCCCGACGAAGGTGACGCCCCGGGTGCCGAAGCCCTCCCCCCGGGCGACCTGGTAGCCGTAGCCCTCCCGGCCCGGATCGGCGCGCAGGTGCACGACGGCCAGCGGCTGGTACCGCACGCGGGCCAGCCGATCGGCGGCTTCCGGCGCCGCGGCGCGGAGGAGCTCGGCGGCGCGGTCGGCGGGACAGGTCAGCACGACGCGGCCGGCGTCCACCTCACCCGCTCCGGTCCGGACGCGCCACGCGCCGTCCCCGCGCCGCATCGCCTCCGCCGGCGTCCCGAGCCGGATCCGGTCGGCCCGCTCGGCGTAGAGCGCGTCGGTGAGCTCCCCCATGCCCCCCTCGAAGGTGATCGCCGGCGGCGAGTCGCCGCCCGAGAGCACCCTTCGCGCGGCGCCGAGCACCAGGCTGCGGCCCTCGACGCCGAGCGCCGCCAGGGTCCGGCCGAGGGTGGGCTCGAACGGCATCTCCGCCGGGTCCGATCCGTAGATCCCCCCGTACAGCGGCTCGACCAGCCGCTCGTAGGCCTGCCTCCCCACCTTCCGGGTCGCGAACCGCTCCACCGTCTCGCCGGGCCGGGCCGGGCCCGTGAAGGGCTCGAGCAGCAGCCGGAGCTTCCCCCGGAGGTCGAGGAGGTCGGTGGCCGCGAAGCTCCTCAGGTCGGTGGGGACGCGGCGGAGCCGGCCGGCGGCGTAGACGAAGAGCGGCAGCCCGCGTGGGGCGATCAGCAGGCGGTCCCGCAGCCCGAGCTCGCCGATCAGCCGATCCACCGGCTCGACCAGCCGGGTGCGCTGGGGCCCCGACTCCAGCACCGTGCCGCCGACCCGACGGGACCGGACCACGCCGCCGGGCCGCTCCTCCGCCTCCAGCGTGAGCGACGCGATCCCCCGGGAGCCGAGCGCGCGGCCCAGCGCGAGGCCCGTGATGCCGGCCCCCACCACGAGGACCGGGACGTCGTCGGCCGGCAGCCGGGCCCCGGTCGCCCGGGAAGCCGCCGGCGCGGCCGGGGTCACTCCTCGGAGCGCTCGGCCATCGCCTCGTCGAGGATCAGCAGGCCGGGCCCCGAATCGCCGGCCAGCTCGAGCTTCTCGATGAGGGCGTGGAAGGTGTGCTCCTCCTCCACCTGCTCCTCCACGAACCACTCGAGCATCACCGCCGCCGGATGGTCGCCCTCCTCGACGGCCAGCTCGTAGAGGTCGTGGATGTGGCCGGTGACCCTCTGCTCGTGCTCGAGGGCCGCCCGCACGGCGTCCTCCGCCGACCCGAAGTGCGCCGTCGGGGCCTCGAGGGCGCCGTACTCGACCGCCGCCTCGCGGTCCTGCAGGTGGTCGACGATCCGCATGGCGTGCCCGTATTCCTCGCTCGCCTGCATCCCCATCCAGCTCGAGAACCCGTCGAGCCCCTCCCGCTCGAACCAGTTCGACACGGCCAGATAGAAGTAGGCGGCCTGGAGCTCGCGGCGCACCTGCTCGTTGAGGGCGCTTCGCACCGATTCGTTCATGGCGTCACCTCGTCGTCGGAAGAGAAGAGAGGAGCGGCGTCGGGCGCCGGGCGCGCGCCGCCCGGCCGTTCGGCCGCCACAAGGCTTGCAAGAGGCCGGCCGTCACGGCCGCTCCAGCGTCCGCCGCGCGTAGCCGGTGTTCGCCCGCTCGGTGTCGGTGACGACCACCTCCACGGCCGCGCTCCCCTCGTCCGGTGTCGGGAGCCGGGCGCGGAAGACGCTCTCCCGGCCACTGAAGGCCATCGGAGACTCGGCGACGACCTCGCCGTCGCGGACCAGCCGGGCCGCGATCGCGTAGCGGTCGCTGTCCCAGAGGCCGCCGGGCCGGGTCGGACAGCCGCACATCATCCGGATCCGCGCGGTGACCTCCAGCTCGCCGTCGGCGGCCGCGCCCGTCGGAACGACGTCGAGCACCTCGACGAGGAAGCCGTGCAGCGTGAGGACCAGCCCCTCCCCGTCCACGTCCCGCCCCGGGACCATCCAGATGGTGCGGGTCGCCCGCTGCCGCGAGGTCGCCGGCGCGTCGAGCGGGCCCTCGACGGTCACCCGGACGCGTGTCGGACGGTCGAGCGCCAGGTCGGCCGTGAAGGCGGCGGTCCCTTCGCCGCCGTAGACGGCCTCGCCTCGCGCGCGCGGCCGACGGACGATCGCCTCGGTGTCGCCCGTGCCCCCACGCTGGACGCCCTCGGCGAGCACCTCGCCCGAGACGGCGTCCTCGACCGTGACCCTCGCTCCCCCCACGCCCGAGCCGATCACCTTGGCGTCGGCGGCCACCGCCCGTACCACGAGCCGCGTCGTGTCGGCCTGGCCCGCCAGCGAAGCCGGGCCCGCGGTCAGGGCGGCGAGCGCCGCGGCCACGGCGCCGAGCGCCAGACGTCCGAACGACTCCGATGGCGTCGTCACGTCGTGCCTCCTCATCGCGGGTTCGAGCGATCTCGGGCTTGGCGCGCGCTCCCCTCCGTCGCATCATTCGGACCGGACGCCGCGGCCACGGAGGTCCGGGGCCGCCGGACGCACCCGCAGCCGAGAGGTGAGCCGTGACCCGCGAGCAGGCCGAGGTCGACGCCGCGGCGGCGGAGCGCGCCCGCGAGGCCCTCGGAACCCTCCGCGAGCGGCAGGACGCGATCGTCGACCTGGCCGTCCGGCTCGTCGAGTGCGAGACGCCGTCGCGGGACGCCGCGGCGACCGGCCGCGGGCTCGAGCTGTTCGCGACCGCCCTCTCGGACGCGGGCCTCACGAGCCGGCGGCACCCCGGAGACACCACCGGCGGGCAGCTCGTCGCGCGTCCCCGCGAACACGACGGCCCCTACCAACTCCTGATCGGCCACATAGACACCGTCTGGCCGATCGGCACCCTGGAGCACATGCCCGTCGCACGGGACGGCGATCGCCTGAGCGGGCCCGGGATCTTCGACATGAAGGCGGGCCTCGCCCAGCTCGTCTTCGCCCTCCGACTGCTCCGGGAGCGACGCTGGCGACCACGCCTCGCGCCCGTCGTGCTGGTGACGAGCGACGAGGAGCTCGGGAGCCCCGAGTCCGAGGAGCTCGTCCGGCGGCTGGCGGGCGACGCCGAGCGCGTGCTCGTGCTGGAGCCGGCACTCGGGCCCGAGGGCAGCCTGAAGACGGCCCGCCGGGGGACCGGCCACTACGAGTTCCGGGTCGTCGGACGCGGATCCCACGCCGGCATCGCGCCCGAGGCGGGGATCAGCGCCGTCGAGGAGCTCGCCCACCTGGTGCTGGGGCTCCACGCCCTCGGCGATCCCGAGCGCGGGGTGAGCGTCAACGTGGGAGAGGTCCGCGGCGGGACCCGACCCAACGTCGTGGCCGCCGAGGCGCACGCCGTGGTGGACGTCCGCGTGCCCACCACCGACGAGGCGGAGCGGGTCGACCGGGAGATCCGGTCGCTGACCGCGACCACCCCCGGTGCACGGCTCGAGCTCTCGGGGGGCATGACGCGGCCGCCGATGGAGCGGACCCCCGGCAATCGGGCCCTCTGGCACGCCGCCCGCGCGCTCGGGTCGGAGCTGGAGCTCGCGCTGACCGAGGGCACCTCCGGCGGCGCGTCGGACGCCAATCTCACCAGCCCCCTGGCGCCGACGCTGGACGGCCTGGGAGCGGTCGGCGGCGGCGCCCACGCCGAGGACGAGCACGTGCGGGTCGGAGCGATGGCCGAGCGGAGCGCGCTGCTGGTGGGGCTGCTCATGCTCCCGGGCTAGCGGCTCGACGAGGTCCGCGGGCGTCCGGCCCCGGCCGCGCCTCTCCCCGTCGGTCGGGCTCTGGCGGTGCGGGGTCCCACACGGTAGCTTGAGTGTGCGGCCACGGCGCCCGCGATCCCGCGGATCTTCCTGCCGGACCGCCCACCTTATCATCAGAGGATGGTCACATGTCCCGACAAGATCTCATCGCCGCCGCCAAAGCCCCCATCGAGGCCTACAACGCGAAGGACTGGGTCGCCGCACGGCAGGCGATGACCCCTGGATACGTCTTCGAGGAGCTGTCCACCGGTCGGACGATCACCGGGGTCGACGACGTCCTCGAAGCGTGGAAGGCCTGGGGCGAGGCCTTCGCCGACTCCCGCGCCACGTTCGAGGAGCCCCTGGTCGACGGCGACACCGTCGTGTTCCGGCTGACCTGGCGCGGCAAGCACACCGGACCGCTCTCCCTGCCGAGCGGTGACGTCGCGCCGACCGGGAAGTCGGTCGAGTTCAAGGCGTGTCAGGTCACCCGTGTCGAAAACGGCAAGGCCGTGGCCACCTCGCATTACTGGGACCTCCAGACGATGCTCTCGCAGATCGGGATCGGCATCGGCGCGGCGGCCCCGGCCGCCTAGCCGTCCGTCCGAGGCTCCCCGTCACGTAGAGAGGCCGGCCCGATCGGGCCGGCCTCTCTACTTGCAAGGCCGGTGGTCGGCCGCGGGCGCTCCCCGTCGGAGGTCCTCCACCGGTCAGGCGGACACCCTCCAGAACTGCTCGAGCGTCTCGCCGTCGTTGGACTGGCGGAGCTTCTCGAACGCGCGGTTGCGGAGCTGCCGGATGCGCTCGCGCGTGACGCCGAGCAGCTTGCCGACCTCCTCCAGGGTCATCTCCTCGCCGTCGTCCAGACCGTAGTAGAGGACGAGGATCTTGCGCTCCCGCTCGGTGAGGTGCTTCTCGAACATCCGCTCGAGGAACTCGCGCCGGGCGCGGACCTCGACCTTGGTCTCGATGCCCTCTTCCTCCTCCTCCGCGAAGCGCTCGCCGAAGGAGGTGCTGTCCCGGTCGCTGTCGTCGATCGGGGCGTCCAGGCTCAGCTCCGAGGTCGCCACCCGGCGGAGGGTGCGGACCGTGTCGACCGCCTCGTCCATCTCCTCGGCGATCTCGCGGTCGGTGGGCGAGCGGCCCAGCTCCTGG
>CAZEUW010000178.1:0-5461 GCA_964515425.1 uncultured Gemmatimonadota bacterium
GTCGCCACCGGCACCGGCAGCTTCCGCCACAGCTTCGGGCCCCACGCCCACTCGTCGTCGTCCGGCGAGGGCGTGCCGTCCACCTCGCCCGACGACCACCGGTACCACCAGAGCTGCTCGTCGCGGGTGCCCCACTGCTGCTTGAAGCGGTGGGTGCCGCTTCCGGGCGTGCAGCGCCCGAAGTTGAAGACCTCGAGCCCCTCCTCGCAGCTCCGCTCCATGAAGGCCCAGTAGAGCAGCATGTTCGGGGCGATCTTCCGGTAGTCCATCAGGTCCGACGCCCAGGTCATCTCGAACTCGTCGTCCCACCGGAACCCTGCGCCCCCGGCCACGGGCTCGCCGTCCAGCCAGGCGGCCCCGAACCACATGTCCTCGCCGAAGGCGTCGGCGGCGGCCTCGAAGAGCTCCCGCGGCTGGGCGGGCGTGCCCAGGTCGCGCATGTGGCGGGCGAAGACCCGGTAGAAGGGCCCGAGCTGGTCGGGCCCGAAGCGGATCTCGACGCCCTCCTTCCGGGGCTTGCGGACCTGGTTGCGCACCTTGGAGTCGAAGTCGTCCCAGAGGGCCTCGGCGCCCTCCTCGGGCAGGTCCCGGAGCACGGTGATCTTGTCGTGGTGCGCCTGGAGGTCGACGGCGGCCTCGTTGCGGCTCCTCAGCTCCAGCAGGTCGGCGCCCTCCTCGCGGGCCACGGCCGCGGCCTCGTCGGCCAGGGCCGCCACGGCGGCCTCGTCCCCGATCGGGCCCCCGTAGTTGACGAAGGGCAGCGACACCAGGTAGTGGCCGAAGACGGGGCTGCTCACCCGCACCAGGGGAAGCACGCCCCGGAGCTCCCCGCCGTTCCCGCGGGCCGCCAGGTAGGGGGTGTCGTGGCCGTGGACCTCCTCCGTCACGTCGCGCCAGGCGTGCAGGTGGAAGGGCGACCACCCGTCGCGGCCCCGCACGAAGTCGTCCCACTCGGCGGCGCTCCCGTGGTAGCGCTCCACCTCGGCGGCTCCGATCACGGGGCCCTCCCGTCCGCGCCGATTCCGCCGCGTGCGCTCACGTTCCGCTCCCCTGCCGCCGGGTCCGGCGCCCGTCGTCGGCCGCGTCCACTTCGTCGGCGTCCGGCCCCTCCGGCGTCTCGCCCGGGCCCGGGTTCGACGCCGCCGATCCCGCTCCCTCGCCGGCGTCCCGGTCGAGCCCGAAGCGCTCCCGGGCCGAGGTGAAGGCGAAGTCGTCGGTGAGCCGCTCCAGGAGACGCTCCGTCCGGTCCAGGTTCCGGTAGTGGCGGAACCGGGCCGTCACCGAGGCCGGGATCTCCGGCTGCTCCGGATCCAGCTCCCAGGGGTGGACGTAGACCACGCCCGGATCGCCGGCGGCCTCCGCCTCCCGGAGGCCGCTCCGCAACAGGGCGTAGGGCAGGTGACGGAGGTAGGCGCCGCCGGCCGCCGGAAGCGTCAGCCCGGCCACCCTCCGGGTCGTGAGCGGCAGCTCCAGCAGCGGTCCCGAGGGGGTGTCGACGAGGTGGGGGCGGCGCTTCGCGCCGGGCATCCCGCCCCCCATCGGGCGGCGGGCCGGGAAGAGGCTCGAGTCGTAGCGGTAGCCCTCCTCCGCCAGGATCTCCAGCATCCAGTCGGTCCCGTCGGAGAGCGAGAAGCTCGGCGCCCGGTAGCCCAGGACGGGCTCGCCGGTGATGTCCTCCAGCAGCTCCTTCGAGGCCCGGGCGTCCTCCCGGAAGCCGTCCGGCCCCATCTCCGCGACGCGGTGGTGCCACATGCTGTGGGACGCGACCTCGTGGCCCGCGTCCGCGATCCTCCGCACCAGCCCGGGGTGCCGCTCGGCGATCCAGCCCAGCACGAAGAAGGTGGCCTCGACGTCCCGGTCGTCCAGCAGGCCGAGCAGGCGCCGGGTGGCGAGCTCCACGCGGCTCGGGAACGCCGGCCACTCGCCGCGCTGCACGAGGTCCTCGAACGCGTGGACCTGGAAGTACTCCTCCACGTCGACCGTGAAGACGTGGTGCGGCTCGCCGGCGTCCTCCCCCCGGGTCACGAGCCGTCCCCCGGGGCCGGCATGCGCGAATTCGGGCGGACCTCCCCGGTTCCGTCGCGCGCGGCGGCCTCGGCGCGGGGCCCGTCGGCACCGAGGCGGGAGCGGAGGGGCTGGTGGTCGGACCCGCCGTCGGCGCTCTCGCCGTCGGCGCTACCGTCGTCGGCGGCCGCGGACTGGTCCTTCCTCCGGGCCCGCGGCAGCCCCGCGGCCTCGACGAGCGCGTCCAGGCACCGGTCGATGCGGCCGTAGACGTCGCGGAACACCTCCGCCGGCTGCATCACCGGGTCCCGCACCGCCCGCCGCTCGACGGGCTGCGGGTCGAGATCGCCCAGCACCAGGGCGTCGTCGACGCCGTGGTCGCGCGCGATCGCCCGCGCCTGCCCGGGCTCCATGACCACCACGAGGTCGGTCCGGGCGAGCGTCCGCCCGTCGACCAGCTTCGACCGGTGGTCGCTCAGGTCCACCCCGCGCTCGTCGGCCACCTGCCGGGCCTCCGGCGGCGGCGAGCGGTCCGGGCCGAAGAACCCCGCGGAGTCCGTCCCGACGCGGCCGCCCGTGCGGCGACGGAGCGCCCCCTCGGCGTAGGGGCTGCGGCAGATGTTGCCGTGGCAGACGACGAGGACCCGGGCCGGGGGCGACGCCTCCCGCAGCCGCCGGCGGGCCGTCCGCCGACGCCAGGGGTGGAGCGCCCGCTCGGGCCACCGGCGGAGGCGGCCGAGCGCCGACCGCACCCGGGGCCAGAGGCCGGCAGGGGCGTCGCCGGGGGAACCTGAGCCGCTCGGCCCGGGAGGGGCGTCGTCCTCCGCCGTGCCGGCGGAGCGACCATCGGACATCATCGGGCTCAGTCGTCCTCGGCGAACCGGATCCCGCCGCCGGCGCGGCGGGCCTTCCGCAGGGCCGTCTGGGCGGTGGCCAGCGCCTGCAGCGACTCGAGCTTCGCGCGGGCCTCGGCCGAGCGCTCACCCTCGCCGTCGCCGTTCTCCCGCGCCTCCTGGCCGTGGCGGGAGGGCTCCATCTCTACGACGCCCGCGCTCAGGGTGTACCGGAGGTCGGTGGTCCGGCTGTTGCCCTCCGCCAGCTCGTTCAGCCGCCGGGCCAGGTCGCCCGCACCGTCCCGATCGGTGGCGAAGGCGGCCACCGCCAGGTCGCCGCCGGTGTCGTCGAGCCATCCCACGAAGTCCGACCGCCGCAGGTGCCGGCGGCAGAGGTCGGCCGCCCGCTTCCGCTGTCGACGCCCGACGGGGCCCGAGCCCGGCCGGGTGGGGCCCATCGCCGCGTAGGCCATGGGCCGGCCCTCCCGCTGGGCGAGGTTCGAGAGGGACGGGAGCACCCTCATGAGGCCGGTCAGGGTGAGGATCTCCGTCTCCGGGTCCACCCACTGCCGCTCGCGGGTCCCCTCCACGAGCTTCCGGCCCAGGTCCATGTACCGCCGGAGCTGGGCCACCAGCGCCGAGGGCCGGACCGGGTTCTCCAGCGTGCCCCAGGCGCCCGCCTGGAGCATGCGGACGTCCTCCCCGCCCTCCTTGCCGGGCCGCCCCGAGAAATGGTAGAGGAGCGGCACGTGGCGCGGGAGCGGGCCGTCCAGCAGGAGACGGCAGAACTCCGTCATCTCCACCGGCGGAAGCCCCTCGTCGAGGATCACCGAGTCGGGCTCGGCGCGGGCCACGAAGGAGAGCACCTCGTCCGAGCTGTGGGCCCGGTAGACGGTGAAGCCCTCGGGCTCCAGCACCGCCCGCAGCGCCGAGGCGAACCAGTCGTGGACGGTGCCCAGCAGCACCGCCCGGCTGTCGGTCTCCGCCTCCGGCTCCGGGCCGTCCTCCTGGGCGAGGACGCCCGTCGCCGTCTCCTCGACCCCTTCACCGCCGCCGTCGGTCGGGCTCACGCCGCGCTCCCCGCTTGGTGGTCGTAGTCCGCCGCGTCCCGTGCGTCGTCGCCGCCGGAGAGGAGCTCCCTGTGGAGCATCACCAGCGGCGTCTTGAGCATGATCCAGGCGTCGAACCAGAGCGACCGCCGCTCCAGGTACTCCAGGTCGTAGCGGAGCTTCTGCTGGACATCGTCCACGCACCGGTCGGCGTCCTGGTTGATCTGGGCCCAGCCGGTGATCCCGGGCGGGACGGTCTGTCGCCTCGGGTAACGGGCGATCTCCTCCCGGAGCTTCTGGAAGAAGAGCGGCCGCTCGGGACGGGGGCCGACGATGGCCATCTCGCCCCGGAGGACGTTCCAGAGCTGCGGCAGCTCGTCCAGGCGGTGGCGCCGCAGAAAGAGTCCGACCCGGGTGGTGCGGTCGTCCTCGGGCTCGGCCCACTTCGGGCCGCAGCCCTCCTCTGCGTTCACCCTCATCGTCCGGAACTTGTAGATGACGAAGGGGACGCCGCCCAGGTCGCCGGTGCGCCGGCTCGACGGGCGGCCGCCCTCCTTCTCCTCGCCGCGCCGCCGACGGTCCACCCCGACCCGGATCTGCCGGTAAAGGACGGGCCCGCGGCTGTCCAGCTTCACCGCCACGGCGATGGCCGCGATCAGCGGCGCCGCCACGAGGCCGCCCGCCAGGGCCACCACGAAGTTCAGGGCCCTGAGGGCGGCCTCGTGCAGGAGCGACAGCTCGCCGGTGACCGGCGTCGGACGCTCCTCGTCCCGGCGCTCCGGCTCGTCGATCGTCTCCCTCGAGCGCACCGTGCTCGAGACCTGCGGCCGGTCCCAGGCGTCGGGCACCTCGCCGGCAGGCTGCGATCTCCGTTCCCTCAGCTCACGAACGGTTTGCGTCATGCGATCACCTCTCCTCGCTTGGGGTCGGGTCGCGTCCCGACCCGGCTCTCGTCGTCGGTCCGCGCGCGGCCCTCGTTCGTGCCGGCCGCGATCGGGCGCGATCGTCGTCTCGCTCAGAAGATCCTCGTGGCGGCGAACGTCAGGGTGCTTATGGCGCCGACCACGGACATGATCGTCCCGAAGCTGGAGCCGCCTCCGCTCTGCGGGACGAAGATCTGGTCGCCCCGCTCGACGCCCAGCTCGGCCAGCGTCATCGATTCCCGCAGCTCGCCCTCCTCGGCCTTCGCCAGCGTCCTGCCGTCGCGGCGGATCTGGATCTTGTCGAGCTCGCTCGTCTGCGTGGCGCCGCCCGCCCGCATCAGGATGTCGGAGACCGTGGCCGAGGGCGCGACGTCGTAGTAGCCGGGGCTGCCCACCCCGCCCACCACGGCCACTCGCTGGAGCGGCTGCACGTCGATCTCGCCCCGGTCGGTCCGGACGAACCGCCTCAGCTCCGCGGCCACGACCGAGTCGGCCTCGGCGTAGAGCACGCCCTCCAGCCCGATCCGTCCGACCGGGGACATGCGGAGGCCGCGCTCGGGGCCGACCTGGAAGGTGCCCGAGAGGGTGTCGGAGCCGGGCACCCGGACCTGCACCATGTCGCCCGGCCGGAAGTCCCCCTGCTCGAGCCGGG
>CAZEUW010000179.1:0-5401 GCA_964515425.1 uncultured Gemmatimonadota bacterium
GGGCCACCGAGCGGCCGGACGGGGACGGCCCGGACGCGCCGCCCGGGGCGGGGGCGGAGGGATGAGCGCCGGCGGGTCGACGCCGGGGTCCGGCGCGCCGGGGCCCGAGGTGATCGTCGCCCTCGACTACCCGGAGGCCGAGCCGGCCCTCGCGATGGTCGACCGGCTGCCGGAGGGCACCTGGTGCAAGGTCGGGCTCGAGCTCTTCGTCGCCGAGGGCCCCGGCTTCGTCGAGCGGCTCGCCGGCCGCGGGCACCCGATCTTCCTGGATCTGAAGCTGCACGACATCCCGAACACCGTCGCGGGGGCCACGCGCGCGGCGGCACGCCTCGGCGTGGGGCTGCTCACCGTCCACGCCTCCGGCGGCAGCGAGATGATCCGCGCCGCGGCCGAGGCGTCCGAGGCGTCCGAGGCGGAGGGCGGCGGCCTGCGGATCCTGGCCGTGACCGTGCTCACCTCGCTGGACGACCGGCTCCTCGGGGACGTCATGGGGCGGGAGGCGTCGGTGGAGGCGTCGGTCGGCCGCCTCGCCGCGCTCGCCCACGGGGCGGGAGCCGACGGCGCGGTGGCGTCGGTCGGCGAGTGCTCGGCGATCAAGGCGATCTGCGGGGCCGAGTTCGGCGTGGCCACGCCCGGGATCCGGCTGCCCGGCGGCGACGCCCACGACCAGCGGCGGGTGGCCACGCCGGCCGACGCCCGGGCGGCGGGGGCGGACTGGATGGTGGTGGGCCGGGCGATCACCGATGCCGACGACCCGGCGGCGGCGCTGGAGCGGGTCCGGGAGCACGCGGTGGGCTGAGCGCGAGGACCCTACCCGGCCTCACGCCGGTGCCGACGCCAGGCGAAGGCGTAGATCGCGGCGTTGCCGACGACCACCGCCGCCCCCAGCCAGAGGTGGATGTCGCCCCAGCCGGCCGGGTACAGGATCCCCTCCAGGTAGTGCTCGATGAAGCTGCCCTCGTAGCCGGTCTCCCCGGCCCGCCGCCGGAGGCGGCTCTCCAGCGGCGTGAGCGGGCAGACCCAGCCGAAGAACTCGATCGCGGCGCCGTAGAGGGCACAGGGCAGGTGGACCCAGGCCACCCGCCAGCGCCAGAGCACCAGGAAGCCCCCCACGGCGACGAAGACCACGAAGCCGAAGTGGACGACCATGGTGACGTCCGCGAGCAGGCGATAGATCACGGCGACCCGGGAACCGCAGCCGAGGAGGAGTCGTGAAGGCCGTAGGCATCGCAGAGCCCGGCGGGCCGGAGGTGCTGGAGCTCGTCGACCGTCCCGATCCGGAGGCGGGGCCCGACGACGTGCTGGTCGGCGTCCGGGCGACCGCGCTCAACCGGGCCGACCTCCTCCAGCGGCGCGGCCGCTACCCCGCGCCGCCGGGGGTCCCGCCCGACGTCCCGGGGCTCGAGTACGCCGGTGTCGTGGAGCGGGCCGGCGAGCGGGTGCGCGGTGCGGCGCCCGGCGACCGGGTCATGGGGCTGGTGGGCGGCGGGGGCTACGCCGAGCGGGTCGCGGTCCCCGCGGCGCTCACGATGCCGGTGCCCGACGGCCTGGACTTCGTCGAGGCCGCGGCGATCCCGGAGGCCTTCCTCACCGCGTGGGACGCGCTCTTCCGGCGGGCGGGGCTCGCGGCCGGCGAGACGGTGCTGGTCCACAGCGCCGGAGGCGGCGTGGGGACGGCGGCCCTCCAGATCGCCCGGGCGGCGGGCGCCGCGCGGGTGGTGGGGACGGCCTCGGCCGGCAAGCTCGAGCGGATCGCCGACGCCGGCCTCCCGCTGGACGTGCCGGTCGACCGGCATCGCGAGGCCTTCGAGGCGGCCGTCGAGCGGGAGACGGACGGCCGCGGCGTGGACGTGATCCTCGACACGGTCGGCGCCGACTACTGGGAGGCGAACGTGGCCTCGCTGGCCGAGCTCGGCCGGATGGTGCTCGTGGGGCTGCTGGGCGGCGGCGCCGCGCGGGTCGACCTCTCGCGGCTGCTCCGGAAGCGGGTGACCGTCGTCGGGACGGTGCTCCGATCCCGCGCCCTCCACGAGAAGGCGGCGCTCACCGAAGAGGCTCGGCACCGTCTCCTCCCGCTCTTCGAGGAGGGGCGACTCCGGCCCGTCGTGGACCGGACCTACCCGCTGGCCGACGCGGCCGAGGCCCACCGGGCGATGGAGGAGGACGCCAACTTCGGCAAGATCGTGCTGACGGTGGGCTGACGTCCGGCCGGCCTCAGGCCTTGGCCGGCTCGCCTTCCGCCGAGACGTCGTCGGCCGCCACGTCCCCGGCGGGCGCGCCCTCGCCCACCTCGCCCTCCCGGCCGCGCTCGACCCGCTCGGGCTCCATCTCCGCCTCGAAGTCGGGCTCCATCGCGTCGGCGGGGACGCCGTCGCCGACGATGCCCTCCTCCCACCAGACGTAGCGCCCCTCCATGATCCGCTGGGCGGTGCGGTACTTCTGCACGTCGTCGTTCGAGGCCATGTCCGCGAAGAGCCGCTCGACCCGACGCCGCGAGTTGCGGCAGAAGAGGTCGCCGAGCTCGGCGGCCTCCTCGGCGTGCGGATGCTCGCGGTCCCGCATCGCCTGGACCCGCGAGCAGACGGCCGCCTGGGCGAACAGCTCGACGCCGATGTCCACGGCCCGGAAGAGGATCCCCTGCTTGAACTGAAGCTTCGCGCCGTGCCGGAGCATGTTGTGGAAGAGGGTGCGGGCCAGCTTGCTGCTCGCGCGATCCACGAAGCGGACGTGGGAGGCGAGCGAGCCGAACTCGCCGTAGCGCGGCCAGCGGCCCCAGCCGAGCCAGCGGGTCGGGTACCACCAGGCGTAGAAGGCGCCCACCTTCGGGAGCTGGGCGATCTTGCCCCCCAGCGACAGGTCCCCCTCGACCAGCTCGCCGGCGACCTGGAGGTGCTTGTCCACCGCCTCCCGTGCGATGAACAGGTGCATGATCTCGCTCGAGCCCTCGAAGATCCGGTTGATCCGAAAGTCCCGCAGCATGCGCTCGACCGGGATGCCGGGCTCGCCGCGCGACCGCAGGGAGTCGGCGGTCTCGTAGCCCCGGCCGCCGCGGATCTGGAGCGCGTCGTCGACCAGCTCCCAGCCGAGCTCCGTGTTGAACAGCTTGGCGGCGGCCGCCTCCAGCCGGATGTCGAAGTCGCCGTCGGCCGCCATCATGCCGGTGAGGTCGCCGATCGTGTCGATGGCGAAGCCGTGGGCGGCCATGTCGGCCAGCATGTGGGCGACGGCCTCGTGCTTCCCGATCGGCTGGCCCCACTGCACCCGCTCCTTGCACCACTTGCGGCAGATCTCGAGGCAGGCCTTCGCCGTGCCCGCCGCCGCGGCCGGGATCGTGAGCCGGCCGGTGTTGAGCGTGATGAGCGCGAGCTTGAGCCCCTTGCCCTCCTCCCAGATGAGGTTCTTCCTCGGGACGCGGACGTCGTGGAAGCGGACGACGCCGTTCTCGAGCGCCTTCAGCCCCATGAACTCGAGCTTGTGGCTGATCTCCACGCCCTCCCAGTCGGTGTCGACGATGAAGGCGGAGATCTTCCCGGTGTCGTCGTGGCGGGCCATGACCACGATGACGTCGGCCACGGTGCCGTTGGTGGTCCACAGCTTCTCGCCGTTGATCAGGAAGGCGTCGCCGTCCTCCACGCGCGTCGCCGACGTCTCGAGGCCGGCGGGGTCCGAGCCCACCTGCGACTCGGTGAGCGCGAAGGCAGAGATCTCGCCGTCGGCGAAGCGGGGGAAGTACTCCTCCTTCTGCTCCTTCGTCCCGAACAGCTTCAGGGGCTGGGGCACGCCGATCGACTGGTGGGCCGAGAGGAGGGCCAGGAGGTTGCCGTCGGCGCTCCCGATCACCTCCATGATCGCGCTGTACTCGGCCTGGTTGAAGCCCATGCCGCCGTACTCCTCGGGGATCTTGAGGCCGAACGCGCCCATCTCGCCGAGCGCGTCGATCACCTCGCGGGGGATCTTGCCCTCCCGGTCGATCCGGTCCGAGTCCACCTCTTCCCGCAGGAAGGTCCGCATCCGGTCCATGTAGTCGCGGGCCCGGTCGCCGACGTGCTTCTCGGCGTCGGGGAAGGGGTGGATGTCGGAGAGGCGGAAGTCCCCGAGGAAGAGGTCGCGCAGGAAGGTCTTGCCTCCCCATTCGGCCTCGCGGGCCCCCTCGGCGACCTCGCGCGCCTCCGCCTCGCTCACGGGGCCGCCTCGCTGGCGCTCGGAGCGGGTGGATTCGGACGGGGTGGATTCGGCCATGAGATCTATGCTCGCGTCGTGGATGGAGTGGGGCGAGTGTGCCCGTAATATATCGCCGCCTGCCTCCGGTTCCGAACGGCGGGCCGGGTCGTCGCCCTCTCTCTGCGGCGTCTCAGCGGCGAGGACAGTCGGGTCGCTCACCGCATCGCGTATCGCGACCCTCTTCACTTCGAGTTGAAGAAGGCTCCCGGAGGGTGGGCTGACCATCGAGCTGTACGGCGTACACCCTGTACGTTCCGTACGCGTATAGCTCTATGGTCGCGGAGGCGACCCTCCCACTGAGTCCGCGAGCTGTTCCGCCACCCAGCCGCGCGCCACCTCGCGGAAGTCGCGGCCCTCGACGGCCACCCGGCGGTTGAGCCGGCGCATCTCCCGGGTGTCGATCCGGCCGCCGAGCCGTCGGAGCGAGGCGCGGAGGCCGGGGTGGCGCTCGAGCGCCTCGGCGCGGACGACCGGCGCCGCGTCGTAGGGCGGGAAGTAGCGGCGGTCGTCCTCCAGCATCACCAGGTCGAGGGCCGCGATCTGCCCGTCGGTCGAGTTGCCCGCGATCACGTCGACCTCGCCCTGCTCGATCGCCCGGTAGAGGAGGCCCAGCTCCATCGTGGCCGGCTCGCCGCGGAAGTCCAGGCCGTACGTCTCCTCGAGGCCGGGAAGACCGTCCTCCCGCTCGACGAACTCGTAGCCGACCCCGATCCGGAGCCCGCCGGCGTGGGGCGCGAGGTCGGAGATGGCGGCGAGCCCGAGGGAGTCGGCCGTGGGACGGCGCACCAGCAGGGCGAAGGTGTTCTCGAACCCCAGCGGCTCGGTCCACGCGAGGTCCCACCGCTCCCGGTAGGCGTCGCGCACCGCACGGTACACGCTGTCGGGGTCCTGCGCGGGCGGCCGCTCCAGGATCGCGGTGAGGGCCGTGCCCGTGTACTCCACGTAGAGGTCCAGGTCGCCCGAGACGAGCGCGCGGTGGCAGAGGAAGGTGCCGCCGAGGTGGAGGTTCCGCCTCACCGGCGCGTCGGTCGTCCGCTCGATCCAGGTGGCGACGATCTCCCCCAGCAGGTCCTGCTCGGTGAAATACTTGGAGCCGACCGTGACGGGCTCCTCCCCGTCGCCGCACCCGGCCGCGGCGAGGCCGCCGGCGAGCAGGAGCGCGGCCGGCCACGGGGAGGAG
>CAZEUW010000180.1:0-5370 GCA_964515425.1 uncultured Gemmatimonadota bacterium
GGGTCCCCAGCGCCGGTCGTGCCGCTCGGCCTCCCGCTCCAGCAGCTCCCGGTAGCGCTCGACCTCCTCCTCGTCCAGCACCACCTCGATGCGGGCCTTGGCCGAGTCGACCATGGCCCGGTAGCGGGGCCGCGCTTCCGCCCACATCGCCTTCATCTCCTCCCGGAGGTCGCCGATGATCGTGTCGATGCGCGCCTGCTGGTCGTCGGTCAGCTCGAGCTCCTCAGAGAAGCGCTCGATGACCGGCTGGCGGTAGTCGTCGTGCCCCTCGCCCTTCGCCCGGTCCGCCGACTCCGGACCCAGCCACGTCCGCTCCAGCGCCACCCCCCCGGCGACGCCGGCGGCGAAGACGAGCAGCAGCGCGAGTCCGGCTCCGAGGCTGCTCCGCTTCATCGGCGGTCCGAGGGCTCGAGGGTCGCCGCGTAGGCCTGCTCGGTGGCGGGCGCGGAGGTGGAGACGAGGAAGGCGGGCGGCCCCTCGCCCGCTTCGGGCTGCAGCATGAGCTCGACGGCGACGGGCTCCGGAGCCGCCGGCTCGGGCGTCGCCTCGAAGGCGAGCCACCCGAAGAGCAGGGCGGCGGCCGCCGCCCACGGCGTCAGCCGCCGGGCGAAGCGCTCGGCGGCGTCCCAGGTCGCGCGGCGTCGGCGCCGGGCGAGGACCGGCTCCGCCCGCTCGGCGATGACGGCCCGCATCCGGGCCCGCCCGACGTCGTCGGGCCGGAGGGGCTCGAGCCACTCCGGCCAGCGCCGATCAGGTGCTGTCGGATCGCTCATGGGTCAGTTCTCCTTCCGGCGCTTCGAGCAGCTTCTCGAGGGCTCTGCGCCCGTGGTGAAGGTGGGCCCTCGACGTTCCTTCCGCGATCCCGAGCACGTCCGCGATCTCGGCGTGGCTGTATCCCTCCAGGTCGAACAGTGCGACCGCCGTCCGCTGCATCTCCGGCAGCTCCTCCAGCGCCTCCAGGATCTCCTCCCGTCTCATGCGGCGGCTGGCCTCGCGCTCGGGATCCGACTCGGCGCTCGCGCTGACCGGGATCTGCTCGTGCGTCCGGAGCTTCTCCCGGCGCAGCAGGTTGAGGCAGGTGCTCCGGAGCACCCGGTAGAACCACGGTCCGAACGGGCTGCCGGGGGAGAGGTGGTCGATCCGCTCCAGCGCCCGGATGAACGCGTCCTGAACCGCGTCCTCCGCGTCCTGACGGTCCCGCACGATGCTCATCGCGATGGCGTGGGCCTCGTCCAGGTACCGCTCGACCAGCCGCCCGAAGGCGGCGCGGTCGCCCTCCTGGACGGCACGCACGAGATCGGCCTCCTCGGCCTCCCGGCGCGACGGCTCCGCGGTCACCGTCCGTTCACCGTGAATCAGAACACGCTCCAGCGCGGGTACGTTGAGGTCACTCCCTTGCTCGTGTACGGCGCTCGCCGCCCGCGAGTTGCGGCGCGCTCGCCCGTCGTCCAGCCTGTCGCCGGGCCACGGGCGTCCGACCGGACTCCTCGATTCGACCGCGAGCCGACCTCCGAAGGGGAAGAGATGGGAGACGGCGGCATCACCAGGGATGATGAGGGAGCGGGAGCCGTTCTGCCACCGCTCGGGGCCCACGTGTCGGTGGCCGGGGGACTGCCCAGGGCCGTCGAGCGGGGCGTCGAGATCGAGGCGACCGCCCTGCAGGTCTTCACGAAGCAGCCCCAGCGCTGGGCCGAGCCCGAGCTCTCCGACGAGGACGCGGAGGCGTTCCGGGCCGCCGTCGAGGCTTCCCCGGTGGCCGTGGTCGCGAGCCACGACAGCTACCTGATCAACCTGGCGTCGGAGAAGCCCGACCTGTTCCGCAAATCGTCCGCCGCCTTCCGGGCGGAGCTGGAGCGCTGCGTCCGGCTCGGGATCGACCACCTGGTCACCCATCCCGGCAACGCCACCGGAGGCGACCGGGACGCGGCGCTGGCGCGCAACGCCGAAGCCCTCGCGGAGGCGATCGCCGCCGTGCCGGGCGACACGACGGTCCTCGTCGAGACGACCGCGGGCAGCGGGACCGCGCTCGGGTGGCGCTTCGACGAGCTGGCCGACCTGCTGGAGCGCATCCCGGAGCCGGCCGTCGGCCGCGTCGGGGTCTGCCTCGACACGGCCCACGTCTTCGCCGCCGGCTACGACCTGGCCGGCGACTACGAGGGCGTCATGGCGTCCTTCGACGAGGCGATCGGGCTCGAGCGGCTTCTCCTCGTGCACGTCAACGACTCCCGGGCGCCGCTCGGGAGCCGGGTGGACCGGCACGCCCACGTCGGCGAGGGCGAGCTGGGCGAGGCGGGCTTCCGGCCGCTGATGCGCGACCCCCGCCTGCGGGCCGTCCCGAGGGTGCTGGAGACGCCGAAGGAGGACGACGCCACCGCCTCGGACCGCAGGAACCTGGCCGTGCTGCGCCGCCTCGCGGGGGAGGGGTGACGCGACGCGCGCGGGATCGCCGGCCGGGGCCTCTTTCGTGCCCCCGGTTCCGATGACATGTTGCTCGGGAGCCCCGACAGGCACCCCGGAGGAACCGTGAACGCAGAGATGCCCTCGACGTCCCGGGAGATCACGATGCCGACCGGCGAGCGCGAGCTCGCCGCGCGCACCCTGGTGGAGGAGCGTCTCCGGTCCATCCGGCGCGCCCTCGATCGGGACGTCGATCCGGTGGACCTCGTGCTCCAGGCCACGCCGCCCGACTCGCGCAGCTACCTCTTCGAGGAGGCGTGCGAGCTCTACCTGAACGAGCTGAACTGGGAGGAGCTCACCGAGGAGGAGAGGGTCGAGGACGGCGAGCTGACCGAGATGGTCTTCCCCGGGCTGCTCGCCTTCGTCGACGCGCTCCTGCCCCGTGCGCCCAACGGCGAGCCGGACCGCGACCGGGAGCACCGGGACGTGGTGCACGACTTCCTGCTGTGGCTGGCGGCCCGCCTGGTGCGCCTGCGCCACGAGCGGTCCGACGACGCGGGCCAGCAGCTCAGGTCCCGTCGCGAGGCGGGGATCACGGACGACCTGATCGACCTGGTCGCCGGACGTCTGTACGGCCTGGAGCCGGAGGAGCTCGACCGCTTCCGGCACTGAGTCCCCCCTTCGACGACATCGAGACACAGCCGACCCCTGGAGAGAGTCGATCGTGAAGTCCATCGTCTGCGTGAAGCGCGTGCCCGAGTCGGACGCGCGCATCCGGATCGCCGCCGACGGGGAGGGCCTCGACCCCTCCGGCGTCAAGTTCACCCTCAATCCCTACGACGAGTTCGCCCTCGAGGAGGCGATCGCCCTGAAGGAGGAGGCGGGCGAGGGCTCGGTGACGGCGATCTCGCTGGGCGAGGACGCGGCCGAGACGCTCCGCACCGCGCTCGCCATGGGCGCCGACGAGGCGGTCCACCTGACGCCCGACGGGGCCGCGTCGAGCTCCGACGGCCTCGCGGTCGCCCGCGCCCTGGCCGACGAGATCCGGGGCCGCGACTTCGACCTGCTCCTGTTCGGCAAGCAGGCCATCGACGACGACAACATGCAGGTGCCGGCCATGGTGGCCGAGCTGCTCGAGCGGCCCTGTGCCACCGTGGTCGTGGAGCTCGAGGTCTCCGACGGGCGGGCGGCCGCGACCCGCGAGGTCGAGGGCGGCCACGAGACGGTCACCTTCGACCTCCCCGGCGTCGTCGCGGCCCAGAAGGGGCTCAACGAGCCCCGCTATGCGAGCCTCAAGGGCATCATGGCGGCGAAGAAGAAGCCGATGGAGGAGAAGGCGGTCGAGCTGAGCCCCTCGGGGCTCGAGACGCTGGCGCTGGAGGAGCCGCCCGAGCCCGAGGCGGGCGAGATCCTGGGCGAGGGGCCCGGGGCGGTGCCGGAGCTGGTCCGGCGCCTCCGCGAGGAAGCGCAGGTGCTCTGATGGAGGGCGTGCTGGCGTACGCGGAGACGCGCGGGGGGGAGCTCAGGGGCGTGGCCGAGGAGACCGTCACCGCCGCCCGGCGCCTGGCCGCCGACCTGGGCGGCGGCGTGGACGCGCTGGCGCTGGGCCCGCCCGGCGTCGCGGAGGCGGCCGGGCGGCTCGCACGCTTCGGGGCCGATCGGGTGATCGTGGCCGAGGACGAGGCGTTCGGGGTCTATCACCCGGACGCCGCCGTGCGGGCGCTGGAGCGCTGCCTCGGGGATTCCGACTACGGGGCGGTGCTGTTCCCGGCCACGGCCAGGGGCAAGGACCTGGCGGCGCGGGCGGCGGCGCGGCTGGGGGTGCCGCTGGCCAGCGAGGTGACCGAGATCGCGGTCGAGGACGGCCGTCCGGTCGTCGTCCGGCCCCAGTTCGCCGGCAAGGCGCTGGCGCGGGTGGCGATCGACGCCGTCCCGGCGCTCGTCAGCCTCCGCCCCAACGTCTTCCTCGCCGAGGAGAGCGAGGCGGCCGGCGAGCGGGTGACGATGGAAGTCGAGCCCGAGCCCGCCCGCCAGACCTTCGGGCCGGTCGAGTCCGGGGACCGCGGGAAGCTGGACGTGTCGGAGGCCTCGATCGTCGTCTCGGGCGGCCGGGGCATGGGCGGCCCGGAGAACTGGGGCCTGCTGGAGGAGCTGGTGGACGCGATCGGCGACGGCGCCGCGCTCGGCGCGAGCCGGGCGGTGGTCGACGCCGGCTGGCGGCCCCACGAGGAGCAGGTCGGCCAGACCGGTAAGGTCGTGACGCCGAACCTCTACTTCGCGATCGGCATCAGCGGGGCCATCCAGCACCTGGCCGGGATGCGGACCTCGAAGGTCATCGTCGCCGTCAACAAGGACCCGGAGGCGCCCATCTTCGAGGTGGCCGACTACGGGATCGTGGGGGACCTGTTCGAGGTCGTCCCCCGCCTCACCGAGGAGATCCGGGAGCTGAAGGCCGGGGACTAGGAGGCTAGAGGTGACCCCGGGACGGCTCCAGGCTCTCCCGAACGCAGCGGACGAAGCGACCGAACAGCATGTCGGCCACGTTGCGGGCGATGGCGGTCTCTGAGAGGGCCGCCAGGCTCCCGTCGAAGTCCACCGACTGCGTCACCCGCACCCGGGTGGCCCCGCGGCCGGTGGGCTGCAGGCGGCTCACCAGCCTCATGTGCGCGACCGCGTCCGGCGTGTCCGAGTTCGCCCGTCCGACCAGGCGCACGGTCGGCTCTTCGGCTTCCGGCTCGTCGATCCGGAAGTGGGCGAGGATGCGGGCGCCGAAGGGGCCGAAGCCGAAGCCGATCTCCGCGTCGAAGCGCCGCCCGTCCGCCTTCCCGACCAGCTCGGCGGAGGGGATGCAGGGCACCAGCCGGCGGGGGTCGGTGAGGAAGGCCCGCACGCCTTCCACGCCGACGTCCACCTCGAAGGACTCCTGGAGCTCGATGGCCACGGTCGCTCCTCGTCGTGATGCCGCCGATGCCG
>CAZEUW010000181.1:0-5338 GCA_964515425.1 uncultured Gemmatimonadota bacterium
CGCGGGGCGCGCCGCGGCAGGCGGCAACAGGAGGAGCGCCCAGCGGTCGGCCGCCTCCCAGCGGCGGAGGAGCTCGTCGAGGTCGAGGCGCAGGTAGGGGGACCTCGCGGGGTCGTGGACGAGCACGGAGGCGTCCGTCACGGCGACGACCACGACGTAGTGGTAGCGGTCCGGCGCGACCTGGAGCAGGAGGATCACGGGACGGCCGCCGCGAACCTGATCGGCGACGCCGTCGAGATCGCCGGCGAGCCGACGGGCCCGCCAGCCGCGGCCGCGGAGGTCGGCCGTCAGCTCGTCGGTGCGGATGCCCCCCTCGTCGGGACGGACGAGGCCGGCGAAGTCGCTGGGCTCGGCCGTCTCCTCGCCCCAGTAGCGCTGCACCATGGCGGCGGCCGCACCGCCGCAGAGCGCCACACTCTGCGGGAGGTAGGGGAGGTCGAGGACGCGGAGGGCGTCGCCCGACGCGTCCGCTCGTCCGCCGGCCGGCATCGAATCGGCCGGAGCTCCCTGCTGGGAGACGGCGGGCGCCGGAATCGCGACGAGTGCCGCGGCCAGCGACAGGACGCCGGCCGCGGTGGCCCACCGACGGGGATCCAACCGTCGAACGGAGCGGGTCCCGCCCTCAGGACACGAGGATGATGATCAGGATCAGCAGCGCGATGATGAGCGCCGTGGTCGTGATGGTGATGGAGGCGTCCCCCCCGGCGAGGGCGTGCTGCACGCGCTCCGCCTCGACGGCGGCGGTCGCCAGCGCCTCGCCCTCGAGGGTCGCCGCCGCGTCCTCCACCCGCTCCACGTCGATGCCGCGGGATTCGGCGACGCGCTGGACCTCGGGATGCTCGAGCACCGAACGGATCGCCTCGCGCCGGGCGTCGGCGCCGGCGTCGTGCTCGGCCACCGCGCGATCGAGCTCGGACCGATCGACCGCGTGCGACTCCTGGGCCTGGAGCCCGGCGGGGAGGCCCGCGACCAGCGCGGCGGCGAGGACGGTGAGCAGGCTGCGTCGAGCCATCGTTCTCTCCTCTTCTCCGGTGCTGTCGAGAGGGTCCGTCGGCGTCGGCGCGGAGCCGTGGCCGCTCGCCGCCGACGGCGCTACGGACGTCGCTGGACCAGTCCCTCTCGCAAGCACCGGTCCGACGGCGTCGCTCAGTCGGCCACGAGGATGATGATCAGCACGAGCAGCGCGATGATCACGGTGGTGGCCGAGATCACGATCGTGGTGTCGCCGCCGGCGAGCGCCTCGTCCACCCGCTCCGCCTGCGCGAAGACCCGCTCGAGCGTCCCACCCTCGAGGGTCGAGACCGCGTCCTTCGCGCGCACCAGGTCGATGCCGCGGGCGTCGGCCGCCTCCTCCACCTCGTCCCGTTCGAGCACCGAGCGGACGGCCGCGCGACGGGCGTCATCGGTGGCCTCGTCCTCGGCCATCGTCCGCTCGATCTCGGCGTCCTCGACCGCGTGGCCCTCCTGCGCGGCGAGCAGGGCGGGCGCGCCGGCCAGCAGGAGCACCGCGAGGGCGGACGTCAGGATGCGCTGCGTCATGGGGATCTCCTCGGTTCGGGGTGCGGGACGCTCAGTCCTCCCGGGGAATCTCGTGGCGGTCGTTCGTCCTGTCCACGTCCAGCAGCACCCGATCGGGGTCCAGCTCCGCCGTCGCCGGACGCTCCCCGGTCACCACCTCGACCGTCACCTCGCGGTCACGGCTGTCGATCCGGACGCGCTCGGAGCCCACCGCCAGCGTGACGGGCATCCAGGCGTCGCCGCTCCGCCGCGCCGTCACCGTGGACCGCCAGCCGTCCCCGGCCGGCGCGACCGAGACGTCGGCGATCGCCCAGTCCAGCGTCGCCGTGCCCCGGATCCACTGGTCGAAGAACCAGTCCAGCTCCCGGCCCGAGACCTCCTCCGCGACCGCCTGGAAGGCGGCCCCGGTCACGTGGCGGAACTCGAAGCGGTCGTAGTAGGTCCGGAGGATCCGACGCATCGTCTCCTTGCCCACCAGCTCCCGCAGCATGTAGAAGACCGCCTCCGGCTTGGAGTACGAGTAGTGCCCGTACCAGCCGTAATCGGGGAAGCGCTCCGAGCGGGTCGCGATCGGCACGGGCCGGGGCAGCGTGTCCCCCTCGATCGTCGAGCCGGACATCTGCAACGGGGGGTTCCGCCGGACGGACGGGTCGGCGAGCAGCCCCTCCACCCGGCCGATCCTCTCCATCAGCCGGTCCCACCGATCGGGATCGCCGTGCTCCTCGGCGTACCAGCCGTCCAGGAAGGACGTCATGCCCTCGTCCATCCAGGCCTCGCGCCACTCGTTGTTGGCCAGGATCCCGTGGGCGTACTGGTGGGTGACCTCGTGGACGATGAGGCCCTCCGAGGCGCTGCCGTCCATGATCAGCATCGGGAATTCGGTGCCCCCGCCCTCGAGCCGGTGGAGGTTCGTGATCTGCGGGTAGGGATAGGGGCGGAAGACGGATCCCAGCCAGGAGAGCGCCCGGACGGTCCGCTCGGCCGCCACGCCCTCGTCCCAGGTGGAGTCGCCGGGGCGGAAGAGCACGTGCACCGCGACCGCCGGCAGGTCGCCCCGCTCGTAGACCGTGCCCTCGTAGCGGTACTCGGGGCTCGTGCTCCAGGCGAAGTGGTGCACCCGCTCGGCGTGGAAGCGGACGCGACGGCGGCCCTCGGCGGGCTCCGCCTCCAGCAGGGCAGGGTCGTAGGGCCGCTCGACCGTCTCGCCGTACCACGCCCGCTGCAGGAGGGGCTCGTCGATCGGGCTCGTCGCGACCGGATCCCACCCGGGGTCGCCCTCCACCGGCACGCCCGTCGCGCCGACGACCTGGTCCGAGGCCAGGTCGAGCGTGACGTCGTAGGTGGCGAACTCCCCGTAGAACTCGCCCTGCGGGTAGAGCGGGTGGTCGTTCCAGCCGTGCTGGTCGTAGACCGCCACCCGCGGATACCACTGGGCGAAGTCCCAGCTCCGGCCCTGTCGGCACTGTCGGCGGCAGAGCGTCGCGGGGCGGGCGTCCCACCGCATCCGCAGGATCACCTCGCCGCCCGGCGGCAGCGCCCGGGGGAGGTCGAGCCGCACGACCGTGGAGTCGGGGGCGTGCGGGTACGCGGGCTCGAGCACGGTGCCCCCCTCCGCGGCCGGGTTCGACGGCTCCCCGGCACCGGGGCCGCCGACCAGCCGCACCGAGCGCAGCCGCTCGAAGCCGTAGTCGGGCTCCTCGAGCTCGTCGAAGGGGAAGCGCTCGCGCTGCTCGTTCCGCGCCCAGACGCTGTTCGGCCGGAAGGCGTTCAGGTAGAGGTGGAAGTAGAGCCTGTCGAGCGTGTCGGGCGAGGCGTTGCGGTAGGTGACGACCTGCGCGGCCCGCAGGACCTCCGCCTCCTCGTCGAGCCGCGCCTCGGTGACGTAGGAGACGTCCTGCTGCCACGAGGGAGGGAAGTCCTCGACCGTGTCGCCGGGAGCGGCGAGCCCGCCGGGAGCCGCGACCGGGCCCGCCGCCGCGAACTGGAGGGCCATCGTCGTGGCGAGCTCGAGCAGCACGTCTCCCTCCCGGCGAGAGATTTCCAGGCCGCGGTGAAGCTACGCGCTCGGGGAGGAGGGCTCAATCGACGATCCGGCCTCCCCGTCCTCGCCCCGGCTCCACGCCTCGTCCACGGGGATTCCCATGCGCCGCGCCCGACGGCGCCAACGGCGGCGTGCCAGCTCCCGCATGTCGTCCGTAGAGTCCGCCTCGTCCACGATCTCGCGGCCCAGGATCGTCTCGATGACGTCCTCCATGGTGACGAGGCCCTCGCTCGCCCCGTGCTCGTTCACCACCAGGCTCACCAGCTCGCCTTCCTCCACGAGCCGCTCGAAGAGGTCCGGCAGGGCGAGGGTCTCCGGCACGACGAGGAAGTCGCGCCGCAGGGCCTCCAGCCGCGTGTCGCCCTCGCCGGACGCCGCCCGGCGCAGGAGCTCGTCCTTCAGGACGTAGCCTTTCATCTCGCCGGGCTCGTCCCGGTAGATGGGGATGCGGGAGAAGGGCAGCGCTTCGTGCTCTTCCAGCACCTCCTCAAGGGTCGCGCGCGCCGGCAGCGAGAAGACGACGGTCCGGGGGGTCATGACGTCGTGGGCGCGCAGGTCGCCGAACAGGAAGAGCCGCTCCAGGATCCGGGACTCCGAGTCGCGCATCACGCCGACCCGGCGTCCCTCCTCGGCCAGGGCGGCGATCTCCTCCCTGCTCACCGTCTCCGCCAGGTCGTCCCGCGTCAGCAGGCGTTCCAGCCAGAGGGAGAGGATCACGAGGGGCCAGACGAGCCACACCAGAGCGGGCAGCACCCGGGCGATGGGCGGGGCGAAGCGTCGCCAGTACGAGGCGCCCAGCGTCTTGGGGATGATCTCCGACAGCACGAGGATGAGGAAGGTCAGGACGGCCGAGAAGACGCCCACCGAGGCGCTGCCGAACACGATGGCGGCCTGGGCCCCGGCCCCTGCGGCGCCCACCGTGTGGGCGATCGTGTTGAGGGTGAGGATGGCGGCCAGCGGACGCTCGATCTCCTCCTTCAGCTTCCGAAGGCGCTCGCCCGCGGGAGGGTCCTCCCGCTCCAGCGCGCCGACGTAGCCCGGCGTCACGCTGAGCAGGACCGCCTCCATCACGGAGCAGGCGAAGGAGACCCCGAGCGCCAGGAGGACGTAGAGGACGAGCAGGGTCACGAGCGGCTCTCCTCGCCGCGCCGCTGCCGTCGGAGGAGCCGCCCGACGCCGGACGGCCGGAGGGCGTGCTGGCAGAGGAAGATGTTCAGCAGGCCTCCCTCCCGGCGCGGGGTTCGCTCGCGTCGGGGAAGCTACGCGCTTCCGGGGGGTGGGCTCAATCGAGCTTCCCGCGGTGGCCTCACGCCTCCGCTTCGATCTCCAGCATGCCCTCCAACCGATCGACGTAGGCCGTGAACGCCTCCCGGCCCTCCTCGGTCATTCGATAGCGGGTCACCGGCTTGCGATCCCGAAAGCTCTTGTCCACCGCCACGTAGTCGGCCTCTTCCAGCTTGCGGAGGTGGGTGGACAGGTTGCCGTCGGTCGTGTTCACCTCGTCCCGCAGGTAGGTGAACTCCGCGTCGTCCACCGCGGCCAGGATGGAGAGGACCGCGAGTCGGATCCGGGAGTGGACGAGCCGGTCGAGCCGCCGGTGGTCGTAGCGCTCCTCCGTCACACCGCTTCCCCGGTCGCCGCCGATCCGCTCCCGCCGCGCAGGGCGATCCAGATGCCCGGCACGAGGTGGAGGGCCACCATCAGCCCGGCCGTGACGAGCAGCGAGACGAGCCCGGACCAGACGAACATCGCGACGGACCCGACCCACCAGCCCACGGC
>CAZEUW010000182.1:0-5220 GCA_964515425.1 uncultured Gemmatimonadota bacterium
TTCGGGTCGCAGGCGCCGACCCCGCCCATCCTCCAACCCGGCCCCAGCCATGACCCGCTTCCGCATCCAGGGCTCCTCCCGGCTCTCGGGACGCTTCACGCCCGCGGGGAACAAGAATGCCGCACTCCCGATCCTGGCCGGCTGCGTCCTCACCGACGAACCGGTCGTGCTCGACAACGTCCCGGACATCCGGGACGTCCGGACCCTCGTCGAGCTGCTGGGCACGCTCGGCGCCGAGGTGACGTGGCTCGACGACCATCGGGTGCGGATCCACGCCCGTGAGATCCGGGGCCCCGGGGTGGATCGCGAGCTGGCCGGACGGATTCGCGCGTCCATCCTGCTGGCCGGCCCGATGCTCGCCCGGCTCGGCGAGGTCGAGCTGCCGCCGCCGGGCGGCGACGTCATCGGCCGGCGGCGCCTCGACACCCACTTCCTCGCCCTGACGGCCCTCGGCGCGGAGGTGGAGGCGAGCGACGTCTTCTACCTGCGTACGAAGGGGCTCACCGGAACGGACGTCTTCCTCGACGAGCCGTCGGTCACCGGGACCGAGAACGCGGTCCTGGCCGCGGCGTGTGCGGAGGGGACCACGGTGCTCCGCAACGCGGCCTGCGAGCCGCACGTGCAGGACCTCTGCCGGTTCCTGGTCACCCTGGGCGCACGGATCGAGGGGATCGGGCAGGGCACGCTCCGCATCGAGGGCGTCGAGTCGCTCGGCGGCGGGGAACACCGTATCGGTCCCGACCACATCGAGGTCGGGAGTCTCGTCGGGCTCGCGGCGGTCACCCGGTCGGAGATCGTCATCGAGGACGTGCCGGAGGACCTCTTCCTCCCGCTGCGGGCGCCCTTCCGCAGGCTGGGCATCCACTGCGAGGCGCGGGACGGCGAGCTGCGCGTGCCCGCCGACCAGTCGTTGGAGATCCAGGACGACCTCGGAGACCAGATCCCGAAGATCGACGACGGCCCGTGGCCCGCGTTCCCCGCCGACCTCATCAGCATCGCACTCGTGGTCGCGACGCAGTGCCGCGGCACGATCCTCGTGCACGAGAAGATGTTCGAGTCGCGGATGTTCTTCGTGGACAAGGTCGTCTCGATGGGGGCACGGGTCGTCCTCTGCGATCCGCACCGCGCGGTCGTCGTGGGGCCCGCTCAGCTCCGGGGGGCGGAGCTGGAGAGCCCCGACATCCGAGCGGGCATGGCGCTCCTCATCGCCGCCCTCGCGGCCGAGGGGGAGAGCTCGATCCACAACATCCGGCAGATCGAGCGGGGCTACGAGCGCATCGACGAGCGGCTGCGTGCTCTCGGGGCCGACATCGAGCGCGTGCCGTCCGGATGAGCCCGGACGGCTTCCCCGTCCTCCGGGAGCCGGCGTGGAGCACGGAGCGGACGGGGCTGGTCGCCGGGATCACGCTCCGGGGCTCGGGCCCCGGCGGCGTGCCGGCGGATTTCGGCCTGACTACGGCGCCATCGGCGTGGGACTTCCTCGAGCGCGTCGAGGCGCTGGCCCGCCAGCACGGCTTCCCCGCGGCGGCGCTCGGCCGGCAGGTGCACGGTGACGCGGTGGTCTGCCTCGAGGCCACGCCGGAGGGAGGCGTCCGGATCGTGGGGGAGGCGGACGGGCTCCTGACGGCCTCCCCGGGGCTGCTCCTCGTCGTCACGGCGGCCGACTGCGTGCCCGTCTATCTGCACGACCCCGACTCCGGGGGGATCGCGCTCCTCCACGCCGGCTGGCGGGGCACGGCCGCGGGCGTGATGCGCTCCGGCGTCCGCGCGATGGCCGCCCGCTTCGGCAGCCGCCCCGAGCGGCTCCGCGCCCACCTCGGACCGGCGATCTGCGGAGCGTGCTACGAGGTCGGCCGGGAGGTGCTCGAGGCGCTCGGGCGCCCGGCCCCCGAGGGAGGTGGCGTCGTGGACCTCCGGTCGGTCCTGGCGGAGCGGGCGAAGGAGCTGGGCCTGGCGGCGGACCGTGTGACGCGGTCTCCCCGCTGCACCCGCTGCGAGGCGGATCATTTCCATTCCCACCGGGGTAGGGGAGAAGGCGCCGGACGTATGGCGGCCTTCATCGGCCGGAACCGGCCCGCGGGAGGCGACGTGCGCTGACACGCCGGCTCGCTCCCGACGCGGTCCGCCCCCGCTTGACCGGGGCGGTCGCGGGCAGCTAGTTTCGGGTACAGGCGTCGTCCGGCCGCGCCTGGCCGGAGGGCGGTTTCGTACGTTGAAGTGGGGACGCTCCGCAGCCCCACTTTTTTGTTTGTATGCGGCGACGCGGAGAGGCGGGCGAAGAGAGATGTCGCGGCTGGCAGACGAGCTCGAATCGTTCGTGGACGGGTTGGGATTCGAGACGGTCACCCTCGACCGCGGGGGCGGCCGTGACCGTCCCGTGCTGCGGCTGAAGATCGACCGGCCGTGGGGCGAGCCCGGCCGGTCGGCGGTCACGGTGGACGACTGCACCCGCGTGGCGAGGGAGATCCGCGAGTGGCTCGAGGATCGGGACGAAGCGCCGGAGGACTGGGTGCTCGAGGTCTCCTCGCCGGGCGTGGAGCGGCCGCTCGTCCGGCTCCGGGACTACCGGAGGTTCGCCGGACGGGAGGTCAGGCTGAAGGGCTACGGGCCGCTGGTCGAGGGCTCGAAGATGGTGGAAGGCGAGCTCCTCGGTCTGGCCGACGAGGAGGAGGGCGTCGTGGCCGTGCAGGTGGACGAGGAGCGGGTCGAGGTGCCCGTCTCGTCGATCGCGAGCGCGCACCTCGTCTACGACTGGGAGTCCGACCTGTGAGTCGGGCGGGGCGCCCGCGCGCTCCGGCTCGGACGCGGGCCGGCGAGCGCGCCTCGCGACGAACGTGAGCTTACGGACAGAGGAAGCATGAGCAACGACATTCCGGTCGTCGAAGCGTTTCGCGTGATGACGGCGAACAAGTCCCTCTCCGAGGGGGAGCTGCACGAGCTCATCCGGGAGGGGCTGCACGCGGCGCTGGCGAAGCACTTCGACGGCCCGGTCGAAGCCGAGATCGAGATCCAGGACGACGGAGACATCGACATCGTCGTGCTGAAGGAGGTCGTCGAGGACGTCGAGGACTCCGCCCGGGAGGTCAGCCTGGAGCAGGCCCGGTGGGACGACCCGGACTTCCAGGTCGGCGACCTGATGGAGATTCCCGTCTCCTTCGAGGACTTCGGGCGGAGCGCCGTCATGGCCGCCAAGCAGCGGATCATCCAGACGGTCCGCGAGGGCGAGCGCTCGAAGATCCGGGACCAGTTCAGCGACAAGGTCGGCGAGCTGATCTCGGGGGAGGTCCAGCAAGTCCAGCGCGGCAAGATCATCGTCATGCTCAACCAGGCTCGCGAGGCCGAGGCGATCATTCCGTGGAGGGAGCAGAACCCGAGGGAGCGGTTCCGCCAGGGCGAGCCCATCCGGGCGGTGCTGGTGAAGCTGGACGAGACGAGCCGCGGACCCAAGCTCATCCTCTCGCGTGCGGCGCCCCAGTTCGTGGCCCGGCTCTTCGAGCTCGAGGTGCCCGAGATCTACCAGGGACTGGTGGAGATCCGGAAGATCGTGCGCGAGGCCGGCGGTCGCACGAAGATCGCGGTCTCCTCGCGGGACGAGTCGGTGGATCCGGTGGGTGCCTGCGTCGGGGTCAAGGGCTCTCGCGTGCAGGCGGTCGTCTCGGAGCTGAGCGGCGAGCGCATCGACATCGTGCCCTGGCACCCCGATCCGGAGATCTTCGCCCGACGCGCTCTGGCTCCGGCGGAGGTGGCCAAGGTCGTGTCCGATCCCGACCGCCACGTCGTGACGGCGATCGTCGACGACGAGCAGCTCTCGGTGGCGATCGGCCGCAACGGCCAGAACGTCCGCCTGGCCTCGCAGTTGATCGGTTGGCAGATTGACCTCTACTCCAGCAGGGACTGGATGGAGCGCGGAGGCGAGTCGCTGCTGTTCGGAGGCGGCGAAGAGTACGAGGTCAGCGACTTCGAGCTGTCCGAGCTGGAGGGGATCCCCCCGGCCACCCTGGCCGCCCTGGAGGCCGCCGGCATCCAGACCTTCTTCGACGTGCTGGACATGGAGGGCGAGGACTTCCTCGCCGTGCCGGGGATCGACGACGACCAGGCCGAGCGGCTCGTCGGTCTGATCGACGAGCTGACGGTCGTCGAGGAGAGCGAGCTCGAGGACGCGGTCGAGGCGACGCTCGAGGAGCTCCAGGACGCGGTCGAGCCCGAAGTGAGAGCTGCGCCGGACGACGAAGCGGAGGGGGACGGGGAGCCCCCCGAGCCCGAGGAGGGCGACGGCGAGCTCCTGGAGGCGCTCGACGAGGAGGCCGCGGAGGCGGCGGACGAGGAGGACGAGGCCGAACCCGAGGACGAGGCCGAGGATGCGGAACCGGCCGGCGACGCGGCGGCCGTCGCCGCGTCCGGCGCTTCCGACGGGTCGGACGAGGAGCCGAAGTCCGGTGGCTGATCGCGACGCAGGGGACGGCTCCGGCGACCGGATCCTCGGAGCGCTCGGCCTCGCGGTCCGCGGCGGTCGCGCCGCCGTGGGCACGCGCGCGACGCTCGACGCGGCGGCGTCCGGGGAGCTCGAGCTGATCGTGCTCGCGAGCGACGCGACGCGGAACGCCGAGAAGCGCCTCGGACGGGCGCTCCGGTCGAGTCCCACGCTCCGGCCGGCCGCGAAGGCCGACCTCGGCCGCGCGGTGGGGCGGGGTCCGACGGCCGTCGTCGGGGTCACCGATCCCGGCCTGGCGGCCCGGATCCGGGAGCTGGCCGCGGCCGCGGGGCGAGAGGGCGGCGTGGCCGGGCGCGCGGACGCCGGCGCCGGCGGGTTCGAGACCGAGCGATCGATGCGGACGACGTGAACGAGACCTCAGGATAACGTTGGCGACTTACCGAGTCTACGAGATAGCGGAAGAGCTGGACGTCGAGTCCGGCCAGCTGATCCAGATCCTCCGGGAGATGGACGTGCCGGTGCGTAGCCACATGTCCACTGTCGACGAGGATCAGGTCGCGCGGCTGCACGCCCGTCTGGAGCGCGAGCGGCGCACGAGCGACGGAGGCGGCAAGGCCAAGGAGCGGGGTGGCGGGAGCCGTCGTCGGCGACGACGTCGGCGACGCAAGCCCGAGCCGGTCGGGTCCGAGGCGGAGGAGACGGCCGAGGAGCACGAGGAGCCCGAGGGGGCCGAAGCGGCCGTCGAGGAGGAGCCCGAGCCGGAGATCGAGATCACGTCCGCGGCCCGG
>CAZEUW010000183.1:0-5217 GCA_964515425.1 uncultured Gemmatimonadota bacterium
TCCACGAGATGAAGAGCCACCTGGGCCGGGACCGGGCCCGCTCGAAGGTGTTCGGGATCAGCGAGCTCGGGCTGATGCAGCTCAGCCGGCAGCGCGTCCGCCCCAGCCTCCTGCAGGCGATGACCGAGCCCTGCTCCTCCTGCGGGGGCACCGGCCGGGTGCTGGCGCCCGAGACCGTCGCACGCCGCATCGAGCGGGCGGTGCGGCGGGCGGGGACCGTGGGCGAGAGCCGCGGGCTGACCGTCCGGGTCCACCCGGAGGTCGCGCTCCACCTGCTCGAGGAGGAGCCGTCGTTCCTCGAGAGCCTGCGGCGCGAGTCGGGCATCGAGCTCGACGTGCGGGACGACCCGCTCATGCGGCAGGACGAGTATCGCCTCCTCGCCGCGCCCGCCGCCACCGACGTCACCGGCAAGTACGCGGTGGCCTGAGGCGCGTGACCGGCGGCCCGCGCGGCCGTTGACGGGAACGATGGGGGGCCGCTAGCATATACGGCTCCCCGAGATCGACTCCGGACGCACCCACCATACACGACGAAAGCGACGCACCGATGTACGCGATCTTCGAAGCCAAGGGCAAGCAGTGGCGCGCCGAGGAGGGGGCCACCCTCCGGCTGCCCAACCTCGAGGCCGAGCCCGGGGACGAGGTCACCTTCGATCGCGTCCTCCTCGCCCAGCGCGACGGCGGGGACGACGTGCTGGTCGGGCGCCCCGTCCTCGCCGACGCCGCGGTGCGGGTCGAGGTCGTGCGCCACGGGAAGGGCGACAAGATCATCGTCTTCAAGCGGAAGCGCCGGAAGAAATACCGGCGCAAGCAGGGCCACCGCCAGCGCTTCACCGAGGTCCGCATCGTGGAGCTGGACCTGGACGGCGCCACGGCGCCCGTCGGGCCGGCCCCGGTCGAGGAGGAAGAGGCGCCCGCGCCGCAGCCGGAGGAGCCGGCGACCGAGCCGGAGGCCGAGACGGAGCCGGCCGAGCCGGAGGCCGAGACGGAGATCGCCGTCACGGGCGCGGCCGAGGAGCTGGCCGCCGAGCACGGCATCGACCTCACCGCGCTGGAGGGGACCGGCAAGGACGGCCGCATCCTGAAGTCCGACGTGCAGTCGGCGATCGACGAGCAGGAGGACGACGAAGAGGACGAGGAGGAGTAGACCGATGGCTCACAAGAAGGGACAGGGCGCCACACGGAACAACCGGGACAGCAACCCGCAGTACCTGGGCGTCAAGAAGTACGGCGGCGAGTTCGTGACGGCGGGGAACATCATCGTCCGTCAGCGGGGCACGCCGATCCATCCGGGCCGCAACGTGGGACGGGGCAGCGACGACACGCTCTTCGCCCTCGCGGACGGCGTCGTCACCTTCGCCCGCAAGAAGGGCGGCCGGAAGTACGTGAACGTGATGCCGGAGGCGGCCCCGGAGGCCTAGCCTGGCCGCGACTCCGGAGCCCCGACCCCCTAGCTCCCCCGGAAGTCGGGGTCCCGCTTCTCGAGGAAGGCCGACACGCCCTCGTCCATGTCGTCGGTCGAGAAGAGGAGCGAGAACCAGCCCCGCTCGAACTTCCGTCCCTCGTCGAGCGACGTCCGGCGGGCCGCGAGGACGCTCTCCTTGGCGGCCTGGAGCGCCATCGGGCTCTTCGAGGCGATCGTCCGCGCCACGTCCAGGGTCTTCTCCCTCAGCTCGGCGTCGGGATGCACCCCGTCGACCAGGCCGACCCGCTCGGCCTCGTTCCCCGAGATCATCTCGCCGGTCATGATCATCTTCATCGCGCGCCCCTCGCCGACCAGGCGCGGGAGCCGCTGGGTGCCGCCCCCGCCCGGGATCAGGCCCAGGTTGATCTCCGGCTGACCGAGTCGGGCCCCCTCGGCGGCGACGCGGATGTCGCAGGCCATGGCGAGCTCGCAGCCGCCGCCCAGGCAGTAACCGTTGATCATCGCGATCACCGGCTTCCGGAAGGTCTCCAGCGCGCCGTAGATGTCGCCGTCCTGCATGGAGCGGTACTGCTCCACCGGCCGCGCGTCCCTGAACTCGCCGATGTCCGCCCCGGCGATGAAGGCCTGGTTCCCCGCACCGGTGATCACCACGACGCGGACGTCCTCGTCCCCCTCGAGGTCGTCCAGCGCGCCCAGCAGCGCGCACCGGACCTCGCCGTTGAGCGCGTTCATCTTGTCGGGGCGGTTCACCGTGAGCAGCGCCACGCCCCCCTCGAGCTTCTCCCGCTTCAGCACGTCGGACATCGTCTCGGCCTCCTCACCACTCGTAGAATCCCTCGCCGCTCTTCTTGCCCAGCCTGCCCTCGTCCACCATCCGTTCGAGCAGCTCGGGCGGGCGGTACCGCTCGCCCAGCTCCTCCTCCAGGTAGCGCGCGATCTCGAGCCGCACGTCGAGGCCCACCAGGTCGGTGAGCTCGAGCGGCCCCATCGGGTGACGGTAGCCCAGGGTCATGGCCGCGTCGATGTCCTCGGCCGAGGCCACGCCTTCCTCCAGCATGCGGATCGCCTCCAGCCCCAGCGCCACGCCGAGGCGGCTCGAGGCGAAGCCCGGCCGGTCGTTCACGACGATCGGCGTCTTGCCGAGCCGCTTCCCGAAGCCCAGGGCGCGCTCCACCGCCGACCGGGAGCTCGCTTCGCCGACCACGACCTCGAGCAGCTCCATGATGTGGACCGGGTTGAAGAAGTGGGTCCCCACCACCCGCTCCGGCGCCGGCGTCCCCTCTGCGATGGCCGTGATCGAGAGGGAGGAGGTGTTGGTCGCGAGCAGGGCGTCCGGGGTCGCCCGGCTCGCCGCGTCGGAGAGGACCCGCCGCTTGAGCTCGAGCCGCTCGGGCACCGCCTCGATCACCGCCGCCGCGTCCCGGGCCGCCGACGACAGGTCGGTGGAGGTGATCAGCCGCTCGAGGGCGCCGTCCCGGTCGGCGGAGGCGATCTTCTCGAGGTCGACGCCCTTGTCGAGCTGGTCCCGGATCCGCTCCATGGCCCGGCGCAGGGCGTCGGGGTCGACGTCGTGGAGCCGCGTCTCGTAGCCGGCGAGCGCGGCCATCTGCGCGATGCCGTGCCCCATGGTGCCCGCGCCCAGGACGCAGACGTTCCCCTCCGGCGGCTTCGGCTCCAGCGTGTCGCGGTCCACGGTCTCAGTCCTCCACCTGGTTCTCGGGGGGGCGCCGCCAGTCGACCGGCTTGCGCCGCACGACTTCGACGGCCTGGAAGTCCAGCTCCTCGGCGATCGCGTTGCCGATCGCGTCGCCGGCCGAGGTGATCAGCCGGACCTCGGTGAGCTCGGCCTCCCTGGCCCACCGGAAGGCCGCGGCCATGAGCTTCTTCAGGTGGCCCTTCCGCCGGGCGTCGGGCCGGACGTAGGGCGTCTGGATCCGGGCGTACTGCGGCGGCATGAAGTAGGGCTGGTTCTCCTCGGTGAAGCAGGTGATCATTCCGTCCAGGCCGCCGTCGTCGCGCACGAGGACGAAGACCGCCGAGTCGTCCCCCGTCACGTGGTCCCGGAAGCGCCGGCGCCTCAGCTCCAGCCCGCGGCGCGCGAGCCGATAGGCGGGGTTCTGGCGGTGGGCGCGGATGTAGTGCGCCCACAGGGCCACCAGCTCGTCCAGGTCCTCGAGGACCGCCCGTCGCAGCTCGACTTCGTCGCTCATGGCGCCTCCCCGGCCTCGGCCGCGCGGAAGTCGGCCTCCCGTTTCTCGAGGAACGCCCGGATCCCCTCGCGCGCCGCGGCGGACCGGAAGCAGGCCGCCTGGGCCTCGACCTCGTGGTCGAGCATCTCCTCCAGCGACGAGGCGAGGCTCTCGCGCAGCGCGCGCTTGGCGAGCCGGAGCGGGAGGGCGGGCTTGTCCGCCAGCCGTCCCGCCAGCTCGTCGACCGCCTCGCGGAACTCCTCGTGAGGGACGACGCGGTTCACGAGGCCGATCTCGAGGGCGCGATCGGCGTCGACCATCTCGCCGGTGAAGATCAGCTCCGCGGCCACGGCGGGTCCGACGAGGCGCGGCAGGAAGTAGGTGCCGCCCCAGTCCGGATGCAGGCCGATGCGGTTGAAGGTCTGGCCGATGGCCGCCCGGTCGGAGGCGATCCTGAGGTCGCAGGCCAGCGCCAGGTTGGCGCCGCCGCCGGCCGCCGGACCGTTGAGCGCGGCGATCACCGGCTTGGGCGCCTCGACCACCGTGCGCGCCACCCGCGCGCCCGCCTCGACCAGCGCCCGCGCCTCCTCCAGGCGGCCGTCCTCGAGCATCTCGTCCAGGTAGCCCACGTCGGCGCCCGAGCAGAAGGCCCGGCCCGCGCCGGTGACCACGATCACCCGGACCCCGTCGTCCCCGCCGAGCCGCTCGAGCCCGTCGGCGATCCGGTCGCGCATGTCGGCGACCAGGGCGTTGAGCCGCTCGGGTCGGTTCAGGGTGAGGGTGCCCACCCCGCGCTCGTCGACCTCGACGAGCACGCGGTCCCCGTCGGTCATGCCCGCTCCGCGTGGACCACCGTGGCGATGCCCTGGCCGACCCCGATGCACATCGTGACCAGGCCGGTCCGCGCCTCCCGGCGCCCCATCTCGTGCACCAGCGTCGTCAGCAGCTTCGCCCCGGTGGCGCCGAGGGGGTGGCCGAGGGCGATCGCGCCCCCGTTGACGTTCACCCGCTCGGGGTCGAGGCCGAGCTCGCGGATGCAGGGGAGCGCCTGGGCGGCGAAGGCCTCGTTCAGCTCCACGAGGTCGAGGTCGCCCGCCGCGAGGCCGGCCCGCTCCAGCGCCTTGCGGGTGGCCGGGATCGGCCCCAGCCCCATACAGGAGGGGTCCACGCCGGCCACCGCGGAGGCCCCCACCCGGGCCATCGGCTCGAGGCCGAGCTCCTCGGCCACCGCGCGGCTGCCCACCAGCACCGCCGCCGCCCCGTCGTTGATCCCCGAGGCCGAGCCCGGCGACACGGTGCCGCCCTCCTTGAAGACCGCCGGGAGCCGCGCGAGCTTCTCGGGGGTGACGTCGGGGCGGGGATGCTCGTCCGTGTCGACGAGGCGGCTCTCCCGCCCCTTCCGGCCGGCGGGGACCTCGATCGGGACGATCTCGTCCCGGAAGCGCCCCTCCTCCAGCGCTCGGGCCGCGCGCCGCTGGCTCTCCAGCGCGAAGGCGTCCTGCTCCTCCCGGGTCACGCCGTGGCGCTCGGCCACCTCTTCGGCGGTGAGCCCCAGGCTGATCGTCCACTCCTCGGGCATCTCGGGGTTGGTGAAGCGCCAGC
>CAZEUW010000184.1:0-4925 GCA_964515425.1 uncultured Gemmatimonadota bacterium
TTCTGGGAACGCTCCTCCTCTCGGTCCGGCCACAGGTTCGCGGCCAGCTCGCCACGTGAGACTCCCGACTCGCGGCCCTCCACCGCCAGGTAGGCGAGCAGTGCCATCCCCTTCGAATGGGAGAACATCGCCTCGACCCGTTCGCCGTGTGGGCCGAGAAGCTCGAGACCGCCGAACGTCCGTAGCTCGTAGGGCACGTCGTCCCTTCGCAGGTACCGATGACGAACCAGCCCGTGGGGCCTGTAATGTACCTGAAAGGCCGTATAACGTCCACGAAGCGCCGGTCCCCTATACCTGCACCGCGGGTGGCGGGCGGCTCTACCGTCCGTCCCGTCCATCGATCCCGACTCACCGACGCGGGAGGCAGAGGATGTCGAAGCGTTGCGCAGGTCACGCGGACGGCTCGGAGGGGGCCGGCGCGACCAGGTACGTGACTATCGTAGCGGCCTTCGCCCTGACACTCACCCCGCTTGTCTCTGCCTGCGGCGGCGGTGGCGGGGGGCCCACCGATCCCGACCCGCCGGCCCAGGCGCTGTCATTCGAACCGATACAAGGCGAGTGGGAAGGCTCCGGGACCTTCGGAGAAGACGACCTCCCCGTGACGGTGGAGACATTCGAGCTCGGGGGAGAGGCGGGCGTGGGTGATTCCATCGGCCACGCGGTTTGGAAGACCGGCCCGACCTCCTGCACGGCCGAACTGCTCGCCATGGACGCCGAGGCGAATACCTACTCGGTGCAGGTGACCTCGGCGGATTGCACCGGCGCGGGCGGCGCCCTCGACGAAGGCGAGGAGATCGACTTGAACCACCGGCCTGGCTCCAATCTCCTCGATTTCGAAACGAATAACGCCTCGGGTACGCTCGAGCGGAAGTGACCGGAGCTCAGAACCGCGACCCCGGCAGCTCCACGTCGGCCTCGGCCCACGCCGCGGCAAGCCGCTCGCGCACCTCGGCGGCCTCCGCTTCCTTCCCCTGCGCCTCCAGGCTCCGGGCGAGACCGATCAGCGCGTAGCCGTTCTCGGGGAAGCGCTTCAGGGCACGCCGGTAAACCGGCTCCGCGTCGGCGGGCCGGTCGGCCTCGAGCAGCACGGCCCCGAGGACGTGGCGCACCGGCAGGTGCCAGGGCGGCGGCTCGTCGTAGGTGAGCGCCGACTCGCGCTCGATCCCCTCCTCGAGGGCGGCGATCGCCGCCTCGTGGTCGCCGCGGGCAGCGGCGATCTCGCCCGTCACGATCCGCTCGGCCACGCCCAGGAGCGCGGCCGCCGAGTTGAGGTCGAAGAACCTCAGCTCGTACAGGCCGGGCGTGGCCGCGAGCTCCCGAAGGCGGGCGAGCTCCGCCTCGGCCTCGGCGACCCGGCCCGTGCGGGCGTAGGCCATGGCCCGGGCGTATCGCCACGTGCCGGTCGGATACGTCAGGTCCTCCGGCGGCGCGGGCTCCTCGAGGACCCGTTCCCACATCCCGAAGCGCACCATCACCCGGATGGGCGTGACGAGGAAGTGCTGCAGGTAGCCGTGGGCGGGGACCCGGAGGGCGTCCCGATCGACCATCTCCGCCAGCCGCCGGGCCGCCTCCAGCGCCACCTCGCTCTGGCCCGCCATCGAGGCCGCGTAGGAGAGGAAGTGGTAGTTGTGGGGGTGGTAGCCCAGCGCGTACGCGTTCTCGTAGTCGCGCTCGAGCACGCCCGCCCGCTCGTCGGCCGCGATCGCCCGCCGGTTCGCCTCCACGGCGTCGGCGTAGCGGCCCGTCCGGATGTAGACGTGTCCGGGCATGTGGACGACGTGGCCGGCGCCGGGCATCAGGTCGGCGATACGGCCGGCGCACGGCAGGGCCCGCTCCGGATACGCGGCCTCGACCGCGTGGATGTAGAAGTGGCAGGCTCCGGCGTGCTCCCTGGTTCGCTCGGTCACCGTCCGAAGCTGCTCCAGCAGCCGCTCGGTGCCGGGCTTCGGCTCGTCCTCCGCGGTCCAGTAGTCCCACGGGCTCAGCAGCATCAGGGACTCGCCCGCGAGCACCCGGGCGTCGTCGTCCTCCGGCCAGCGGTCGGCCACCTCGTTCATCGCGAGGGCGTACGCGCTGTCCCGCCGCGCGCGCTCGGCGGTCGGGTCCGGACCGTAGCGCTCGGCCATGGCCTCGACGTAGGCGCGCTCCCGCTCGGTCTCGTCGTCGAGCTCGGCCACGGCCCGACGGATCGCCTCGTAGGCCGCGGCGCCCGACGCCGAATCCATCGCGGCGTTGATGTTGGGTCCCGACGCCCAGGCGATCCCCCACCAGCACATCGCGCAGCCGGGATCGCGCCGCGCCGCCTCCCGGAAGGAGCGGACGGCGGCGGCGTGATCGAACGCGTAGGTGAGACGGACCCCCTGGTCGAACCAGGCCTGGACGGTGTCGTCGGCCGCGGTCACCGGGTGGGTGTGCTCGCCGAGGTCGTCGCGCAGCTCGAGGCTGGCCGGCGCGTGGTCGTGCTCCATCCCGTGGCCGGGCTCTCCGTGCTGGTGCTCCTGGGCGACGACGTCCGAGGCGCAGAGGAGGAGCGTCGCGGCGGCCGTCGCGACGGCACCGGCTGTCCGGCACGCGGCGGAGCTGGCGGGACGGGACGATGAGGACGGATGCATGACGATGTCTCCTGCTCGCTGGTCGATGACGTGGCTTGTACATACCAACCGATCGGTATGTAACGTGCCCACCATAGCAACGTGATCCGTATCCGTCAAGTCTTCACTGCAGAGTTGAATTATACCGAACGGTACGCTACACTGTACGCGTTCTTCGCCCGTCCCCACGCCCACCGTCATCGAGACCATGGCCCGCGACGCTGCCCGGACCCGCGAGAACATCATGGACGCCGCCGAGGCGCTCGTTCTCCAGGACGGCTTCGCGGCGAGCTCGGTGGAGGCGATCGTCGATCGGGCCGGCGTCACCAAGGGGGCGTTCTTCCACCACTTCCCCTCGAAGACCGATTTGGCGCAGTCGCTGGTCGAGCGCTACGCGGCGCGAGACGCCCGCATGCTCGAGGAGTACATGGAGAAGGCCGAGCGGCTCCACCGCGATCCCCTCCAGCAGCTGCTGCTGTTCGTGGGGCTGTTCGAGGAGACCATGCGCGAGGTCGAGAGCCCGGAGGTCGGCTGCCTGTTCGCTTCCTACTGCTACGAGTCGGGGCTGTTCGAGCCGGAGACGCACGCGGTGATCACCGACGCCATGAGGGCGTGGCGGGAGCGGATCGCGGCGAAGCTCGGCGAGGTGGAGGAGGACCGGGACGCGCGCGTGGCGGTCGACCACGAGTCGCTGGCCGACATGCTCACGGTGATCTTCGAAGGCGCGCTGGTCTTCACGCGCACGATGGAGGACCCGGCGGCGGTCGCCGAGCAGCTCCGGCATTACCGGAACTACCTGGAGCTGCTGTACGGCGAGGCGGCGTAGCGCGGGTCCGGGCGCTTCCGGAGGCCGGCCGGGTCAGGGCTCGCCGTCGCCTCGTTCCGGCTCGAGCGCGGTGGCCGCCGTGCTGCCCGCGATGACCGCCACGGCGTCGTAGGCGAACACCATCTCCTCCAGCCGATCCGGGAGCTCGCCGAACGCGCCGCGCGAGACGCCGGCCCGGAGCGGCCGCAGGTCCAGGAGCGTCCAGCGGTCGTCGAACGCCGCCCTCCCGATGGAGGACGACCAGTGCTCGGGATCCGACGTCACCGTCGGCCGCTCGCGGACGCCCCAGGTCGTCGGATCCAGCGAGCCGCGCTTCCCTTCCGGGCCCCCGACCACCATCAGGTGGAAGGACCCGCTCGACGCCAGCTCGGGCTCCCCCTCGGCCAGCGAGAGCTCGGAGAGCAGGTTGCCGACGTCGTACGTCTCGTTCGGCGACCTGCCCCGCATGAGGTGCCAGCCGCCCATCTTGACGAGCACCTTCGCCCCCGGCTCGGCCCGCTCGCGGTAGCGGAGGAAGTTGCGCTTGATGAGCTCGACGCGGAGCTCGTTCGAGAGCCAGCGGCGACCCGACGTCCAGGCCTCGTTGATCCGGGCGGTGGCGGCGAGCTGGAACAGGATCCGGTCGGCCTCCGAGCCCTCCGCGGGGTCGTACGCCGCACGGAGCGCTCTCCACAGGGAGTCGGACCGGGAGAACATCAGCACGCCGGACGGATCGCCGCGCTCCATCGCCCGCTCCAGCAGCGAGTCGGCCAGGGCGATCGCCCGGTCGGCCGCGGCGGCGGCCGCCGAGTCGGGAGCGAGCTCGCGGAGGCGTTGGAGGGGGTACCGGTCCCCGAGGACGTCGTAGTCCAGACCCCAGAGCACGTCCGCGCCGCCCCCGGCCCGCACGGCGTCGGCCAGCAGCTCGGCCTCCTCGCGCCAGGAGTAGAACGGGACCCCCGGCCAGTGGTCGGCCAGGAAGTCGCGGAACGCCTTCATCGGGCGGGGGCCGGCCATCAGCTCGCCGATCCGCTCGGCCTGGATCGGGCCGATCTCGACCGCCAGGTGCCGGTAACCGTCGTCCTGCAGCTCGCGGAAGACGGCCGCCACCAGCCGCGGCGCCTCGGCCACGCCGTGCGTCTCGCCGACCGCCAGGTAGCGCGCCGCGCCCGCCTCCTCGAGCAGGAGTTCGGCGCCCGGTCCGGTCAGCTCCCCGTCCTCGAGACCGAGCGGGTGTCGGTGCTCCCGCAGCGCGGAATCGAGCGCGGCCGCTTCGGCCGCCTCGGTCTCGCCCTGCCTTTCCTGGGCCGCGAGCGGCGACGACGTCGCCCACGCCACGATCGTGGCCGCGGCGAGCCCGGCGGCCACGGCTCTCGGCCTCCCCGCGGCCGTCCGCGGTCCAGCTCCCAGATCGCTCCCGTGTCGCACGCTCAGCTCCCTTCCGTTCCGATCCCCGTCGCGCGACCGTCGGGAGACGGCCGGTGCCTGCGCACCGTCCCGCCGACCACGAGCGCGGCGGAGATGATGAG
>CAZEUW010000185.1:0-4908 GCA_964515425.1 uncultured Gemmatimonadota bacterium
GTGCTCGGAGCCTGGTATCGGCAGGTCGTCCTCCGCCGTGTGGGTCAGGAGGACGAGCACGGCGCCGTCGGGGCCGCCCTTGTGGAGCTGTCCCGTCGCGTGGAGGTAGGCCGGTCCGCGGGAGACGGTCACGGGGGCTCCACCGGCGGTCCAGAGCGTGCGGCGGAGCGCCTCGAGGGCCTCGGAGCGCGCCGTCGAGATCGGAAAGTAGGGGAGCAGCGCCAGGTAGCCTCCCCCACTCGCCGCGAGCGCCGCCCGCTCCAGCAGTCCCTCGCCCCCGGCCGGCAGCCACGACGTGTCGCCGTGCACGACGATGCCGTCGTCGCTGAAGACCGGCTCCGGGCTCGCGCCGTCGCCGGCCTCGGGCCGCTCGGCCAGCAGCCGCTCCGTCTCCCTCTTCGCGGCCTCGACGTCGGGCTCGTCGAAGGGGTTCACGCCGAGCACGGCGCCGGCCGCGGCGACCGCCGTCTCCCAGAAGTAGAGCTCGGCGGCCAGCGCGTCGCGGTCCGGGAGCACACGCCGGACGACCGGATGGCCCGCCCGGGCGAGCTCCTCCAGCGCGGGATCCAGCCCTTGGTCCTCCTCCCCGGCCAGGCCGAGCCGGACGAACACGCGGTCGTCCCGGCCGTAGGCGGCCGGCACCACGGGGGTCTCGCCGCGCACCGGCACGAGGCCGCGCCCCTGCTTCCCGAGGCTCTCGCCGACGAGCTGCTCGAGCCAGGGCCAGAGCGGCTCGAGCGCCTCGGACGGGAAGACGGTCAGCTTGTCCCGGCCCTCGCGGGCCGCCATGCCCAGGACGGCGCCGAAGCGGATGCCCGCGTGGTCGGAGGGCGGGAGCGCGCCGTCGCACTCCGCGCGGGCGTGGGCCGCCCGGTCGAGCAGCGTCTCGGGATCGATCCCGACGAGGGCCGCCGGCACCAGGCCGAACAGGGAGAGCGCGGAATAGCGGCCGCCGATGTCCGCGGGGTTCCGGAACAGGGCGCGGAAGCCGCGCCGCTCGGCCTCCTCCTCCAGGGGCGTGCCCGGGTCGGTGATCGCGACGAAGTGCCCGGGCGCGTCCTCCGAGCCCAGGGCCCCCTCGACGACGGAGAGGAAGTGGCGGTAGAGGGACGTCGTCTCGACGGTCGTCCCCGACTTGCTGGCCACCACGAAGAGCGTCCGCGAGGGATCGAGCCGCTCGCCCAGCGCCCGGACGGCGTCCGGGTGGGTGTCGTCGAGGACCGTGAGCGCGGGGCCGTCGAGGTCGGCTCCGAGGACCCCCCACAGCGCCCGGGCGGCGTTCACGCTCCCGCCCATCCCGAGCATCACCACTTCCCGCATCCCCTCGTCGCGGAGCTCGTCGGCCAGCGACACGAGGCCGGCCGCCCGCTCCCGGAACCGGCCTCCGGCGTCGAGCCAGCCGAGGCGTCGGCGCACGGCGGCCTTCGTCTCCTCCTCGGAGGCCCATACGGACGCGTCCCCGGCGGCCACGCGCCGGGGGAGCCGCCGCTGCCGCAGCGACTCGAGCGCGCCGCCGACCGGGCCCTCCAGGTCGCCGAGCGCCTCGACCACACGGATCAACTCGCGGTCGAGCAGCGCGCGCCGCCGCTCCGCCAAAACCGCCATGAGGCGATCGTAGGGGTCGACGAACTTCTGCACGCCCTCCTGGATGAGCTGTCCGGTGACGTGGTCGAAGTCGATGCCGATCTCCTCGAGGCGCTCGAACACCCGGCGGGCCTCGTCGAGCCCCTCCTCGACCGTCGTCGCGACCGTGCCGTGGTCGCCGAACGCCTCGATCGTCCGCTCGGGCAGCGTGTTGACGGTGTGCGGCCCGATGAGCGGCTCCACGTACCGCACGTCGCCGTACAGCGGGTCCTTGGTGCTCGTGCTCGCCCACAGCATCCGTTGCGGCGCCGCGCCCGCCGCCTCCAGGCGCTCCCATCGCTCGCCCGAGAAGAGCTCGCGGAAGCGCCGATAGGCGAGCCGCGCGTTGGCCACCGCGACGCGGCCCAGTAGCTCGGCGGCCCGCGGGCCCTCCTCGCCGGCGGCTTCCGGCTGGACGCGCTGTCCGAGGAGGCGGTCGACGAGCACGTCGATGCGGCTGAGGAAGAAGCTGGCGACCGAGGCGACCCCCTCCACCTCCTCGCCCTCGTCGAGTCGCCGCTCCAACGCCCGCAGGTAGGCCCGCGCCACCGCCTCGTACGCCTCGAGCGAGAAGAGGAGCGTGACGTTGACGTTGATGCCCTCGTAGAGGGCCTGCTCGATGGCGGCCACGCCCTCGGCGGTGCCGGGGATCTTGATCAGGACGTTGGGCCGGTCGACCGCGTCGTAGAGCCGGCGGGCCTCGCGCAGGGAGCCCTCGGTGTCGTGAGCCAGGTGCGGGGAGACCTCCAGGCTCACGAAGCCGTCCCGGCCCCTCGAGGACTCGTGCACGGGCCGGAGGACGTCGCACGCGTCACGGATGTCCCGAACGGCGACCGCCTCGTAGATTTCCTCGATCGAGAGGTCCTCCCGCGCGAGCCGCTCGATCTGTTCGTCGTATTCGCCGCCACCCGAGATCGCCTTGCTGAAGATCGCGGGATTGGAGGTGACGCCGCGCAGCCCCTCTTCCCGTACGCGGCGCTCCAGCTCGCCGTCGCGGATCATCCCCCGCGTCAGGTTGTCGAGCCAGTAACTCTGTCCGTGCTCGAGGAGGGCGTGGAGCGGGTCCATGGGCGGTCGTCTCGGGTTGGAGTCGCCGTCGATCTCGTGCCGGAGCCGCGCGCCCCGGTCGGTCGACGTCGTATTACGGGGCGGACGGGTCTCCGGGTCCCTCGCCCCCGTCCGAACGTAGGTAGCGGCGCTCGATCCGGAGGACCTTCTCCAGCCGGCGCGCGTGTCGGTCCGCGCCGCTGAACCGTGCGGCCAGGAACTCGTCGAGGATCGTCCGGGCCAGCTCGATCCCGATCACGCGTTCGCCGAGGCACAGCACGTTGAGGTCGTCGTGCTCCACCCCCTGGCGCGCGCTGTAGCAGTCGTGGCAGGTCGCCGCGCGAACGCCCGGGACCTTGTTGGCCGCGACCGTGACGCCCACCGCGCTTCCGCACACCAGCACCCCGCGGTCGGCCATGCCGTCCCGAAGCGCCCGGGCGACGGCGTGGGCGAAGTCCGGATAGTCGACCGACTCCTCGCTGTCCGTGCCCAGGTCGAGCACCTCGTGGCCGGCCTCGCGCATGCGGTCGGCCAGCTCCTCCTTGTAGCGGTAGCCAGCGTGATCGGCCCCGATGGCGACCCGCACGGAACGCCTAACCCCTCAAGAGGCGGAGGGCGCGCTCCGCCACGTTCTCGGGCGTGAAGCCGTACTCCCGGAAGTTCACCTCCGCCGGCGCGCTCGCGCCGAAGCGGTCGACGCCCAACACTTCGCCGTCGGGCCCTACCCACTCCTCCCAGCCGGCCGATGCGCCCGCCTCGACGGCCAGGCGCGCCCCGACAGGCGGGGGCAGGACCTCGTCCCGGTAGGACTCGGGCTGGCTCCGGAAGAGCTCCCAGGACGGCAGGCTCACCACCCGGGCCGCCACGCCCTCGTCGGCGAGCAGCTCGCGCGCCCCGACGCAGTGCTGTACCTCGGAGCCGGTGCCGATCAGCACCACGTCCGGCGCCGCGGCGCCGTCGCCCTCGGGCACCAGAACGTAGCCGCCGCGCGCCAGGCCGGCGGCCGATCGTCCGCCCGTCGGGCCGCCCGCGCGGTCCAGGACCGGCACCTTCTGGCGCGTGAGGACCAGCATCGTGGGCCCGTCGCGCCGCTCCAGCGCGACCCGCCAGGCCTCGGCCGTCTCGGCCGCGTCGGCCGGCCGGAGGACGCACATGCCCGGCATCGCCCGCAACGAGGCGAGGTGCTCGATCGGCTGGTGGGTCGGGCCGTCCTCCCCCAGTCCGATGGAGTCGTGCGTGAGCACGTAGACGACCGGGAGCCCCATCATCGCGGCCAGGCGGATCGAGGGACGGGCGTAGTCGGTGAAGACGAAGAAGGTGGCCGCGAAGGGCCGGACGCCGCCGTGGAGGGCCATGCCGGAGCTGGCACCGCACATGAGGTGCTCGCGCACCCCCCAGCGGAAGTTCCGCCCCTCGTAGCGATCGGCCTGGAAGATCTCCGAGACCTCCATGTGCGTCTTGTTCGATCCGGTCAGGTCGGCGCTCCCGCCGACCAGCCAGGGGACGCGCGGCGCCAGGGCGTCCAGCACCGCGCCCGAGGCCTTCCGGGTCGCCATCGGCCCGTCGGCCCTGTCGAAGCCGGGGAAGTCGGCGTCCCAGCCGTCCGGGAGATCCCCGGCCAGCGCCGCCTCGAAGCGCTCGGCCAGCTCCGGGTGGTCCTCGCGATACGCCCGGAGCGCCTCGTCCCACTCGCGGCTCAGCAGACGGCCGCGCTCGACGACCGGCGCGGCGTGCTCGCGCACCCGGTCCGGGACGAGGAAGCGGGCGTCCTCGGGCCAGCCGTAGCTCCTCTTGGCCGCCCGGACCTCCTCCTCGACGAGGGGCGACCCGTGCGCGGCGGCGGTGTCCTGCTTGTTGGGCGCCCCGTAGCCGATGTGCGACCGGACCACGATCAGCGTCGGCCGGTCGTCGGCGCGCCCGGCCTCCTCGAAGGCTCCGGCGAGCGCCTCGAGGTCGTTGGCGCGGTCCCCCACGTCGAGCACGTGCCAGCCGTAGGCCTCGAAGCGTCCCACGGGATCGTCCGAGTAGGCCAGGTCGGTGGAGCCGTCGATCGTGATGCGGTTGTCGTCGTAGATCCAGGTCAGCTTGCCCAACCGCAGGTGGCCGGCGAGCGAGGCCGCCTCGTGGGAGGCGCCCTCCATCAGGTCGCCGTCGGAGCAGATCGCCCAGGTGCGATGGTCGACGATCTCGTGGCCGGGCCGGTTGTAGGTCGCCGCCAGGTGGGCCTCGGCCATCGCC
>CAZEUW010000186.1:0-4859 GCA_964515425.1 uncultured Gemmatimonadota bacterium
GCGTACGCGGTGGCGGAGTCCGGTCCTGACGCCCCCCTCCCCCCGAATATCTGGACCCCCCGGTAGGACGGCGCCATCCTGCCCATCCTGCGGGGCGACGGGCCGGACCGTGCGAGGCGGTGCCACGCGCTCCCGTCCCAGGACCAGGTGTCGCCGAGGAGCGCGCCGCCCGGGAGCTGACCCCCGAAGACCACGGCGCGTCGCCGCTCCGGATCTGCGGTCGCGCCGTGGATCCAGCGGGCTCCCGGGCCGTCGACGTCCAGCGCCCGCCACCTGCTCCCGTCCCACGCCCACGTGTCCCCGTGGATCTCGCCCGACGCGTCGCGACCCCCGAACAGCAGGCAGCGCTCGCCGACGGGGTCCCAGAAGAGGACGTGACCCAGCCGGGCGCCGGGCCCGCCTCGCACCGTGATCCGCCGGAGCCGGTCGCCGTCCCACTCCCAGGTGGCGGAGGCGTAGCTGCCGTCGGGCTTCGCGCCGCCGTACAGCACCAGACGCTGCCGGGCGCGGTCGTAGCAGGCGCCCGGCTCCCCGGCCGCGGCCTCGGGCGCTGCGGCCACCGCCGACCACGCCCCGTCCGCCCGCTCCCACAGGCTGCTGTCCGCCCGGAGCGAACCGCCGTCCGTCCCGCCGAACATCAGCAGGGACGAGCGGTCGGGGCTGTAGACCACGCGGTGGCCGGCGCGGGGGGAGGGCAGGCGCCCCGCCGGACGCCAGGCACCGTCCGTCCAGACCCATAGGTCGTCGAAGGTGCGGTGGCCCTCGTCGCCGGGCGTGCCTCCCCCGATCAGGTAGACGCGTCCCTCGGCCGCGTGCCGGACGAGCTGATGGTGGGCCCGCGGCGCCGGAGCGTCGCGGACCGGTTCGCCCGGGGTGGACTGTCCGCCGAGCGCGGAGACGACCCCCGCGGGCGCCGCGACCGCGCCGAGGAGCACGGCGACCGCTGGAGCGAGGCGGGAGGCGGCGTGGCTCGGGGGCGTCACAGCCGGATCAGCTCCGGCAACTCCCGCAGGTCGTCCAGCGTCGCCCCGGGCACGAAGTCGTCGATCCAGGGGAGGGCGGCCGCCATCCCCCGCGCGCTCGGCTCGTAATCGGGACTGGCGAGCAGCGGGTTCAGCCACACCACCCGGCGCGAACGCCGAGCGATCGTGCGCATGGCCCGCTCCAGGGGCGCGACGTCGCCCCGCTCGAGGCCGTCGCTCAGCACGACGACCACGGTGCGCTGGCCGAGCAGGGAGCGGCCGTGTCGCTCGACGAAGGTCGCGAGCGACGCCCCGATCCGGGTGCCGCCGGACCAGTCGGGCACCGCCTCGGCGATCGCCTCCAGCCGGTGGCCCGGCGTGCCCCGACGCAGTTTCCCCGTCAGCCGCGTCAGCCGCGTGCCGAACACGAAGGCCTCGACGTCCCGCTCGCGGCCGGCCGAGAGCAGCAGACGCAAGAGGAAGCGGGCGTGCCGCTCCATCGAGCCGCTGACGTCGCACAGCAGCACGACACGGGGCCGCTCGAGCCGACGGCGGCGGCGGGCGAGGCTCACCAGCTCGCCCTCGTGGCGGAGCGCCGCGCGGAGGCTGCGTCGGAGGTCGACGCGGCCACGCCGCCGGGCGGGCTCGGTGCGCCGGCTGCGGCGGGCCGACAGCCGGATGCGGAGGCGCTCGAAGGCCCGCTCGGCCTCCCGCAGCTCCCCCGGCGTCAGCGTGTCCAGCTCCCGCCGGCCGAGCGCCTCGCGCGGGCTGTAGAGGGCACGCGCGGCCCGGCGCTCGTCGGCCTCCCCCTCGTGGTCCGTCGGCGGCTCGTCCGCCTCCTCCCGCCAGCTCCCGGCGCGCAGACGCTCCAGGGCCGCGCCCTCCCGCTCGCCGTCGGCGGCGCCGCCGCCGGGGGCGTCGCCGCCGTCGGCGGTGGCCCGGGCGTCCTTGACGTGGAGGCCTTCCTCGTCGCCCCGCCGCTCCCCGGACTCCCCCCGCCAGGCGCGCCAGAAGCAGCGCTCGAAGGCGGGGCGGTGGGCGACGTCGTCCAGGAGCACGGCCCGGAGGCCGAAGAAGAGGTCGAGCGGGTCCTCGGGGTCCAGCTCGTCCAGGGCGTCCAGGGCGGTCCGCGACTCGGTCAGGGTGCACGGGACGCCGGCCCGCCGGAGGGCCCGGCAGAGTCGGGCCACCCAGGCGGCCGCGTCCTTCACGCCTTCGCGCCGCCGGAGCCGGAGCTGGCGCCCGCGCCGCCGGCGTCGGCCAGCACGCGCTCCAGCCCCTCTTCCCGGAGCCCCTCCAGGTCGTGGCGATCCTTGATCAGGCAGCCGAGCGTGGCCCTCACGATCTCCGCGTCGAGCTCCTCGACGTCGAGCTCCTCGAGCGCCTCGGCCCAGTCGAGCGTCTCGGCCACGCCCGGGGTCTTGTAGAGGTCCTCCTCCCGCAGCCGGTGGACGAAGCGGGCGAGGTCGCCGGCCAGCTCGGCCGAGAGCTCCCCGCGACGCAGCCGGAGGATCGCCAGCTCCTTCTCGAGGGAGGGATAGTCGATCCACAGGTAGAGGCAGCGGCGCCGGAGCGCGTCGCTCAGCTCCCGCGTGCTGTTCGAGGTCAGGACGACGTAGGGCCGCTCGGTGGCCGCGACCGTGCCGAGCTCGGGGATCGAGACCTGGAAGTCGCTCAGCACCTCGAGCAGGAAGGCCTCGAACTCCTCGTCGGACCGGTCGATCTCGTCGATCAGGAGCACGGGAGGCTCATCGCGGGTTATGGCGCGGAGGAGGGGGCGCTCCAGCAGGTACTCGCGGCTGAAGATCCTCTCCTCGATCGCGTCGGGCGCGCTGCCCTCGGCGTCCTCCATGCGGATGCGGAGGAGCTGGCGCTGGTAGTTCCACTCGTAGAGGGAGGTGTGGACGTCGAGCCCCTCGTAGCACTGGAGCCGGTTCAGCTCGGTCTCGAGCAGGGACGCCACGACCTTGGCGATCTCGGTCTTGCCGACCCCGGCCTCGCCCTCGACGAGCAGCGGTCGGCGGAGCCGGGTGGTGAGGTGGATCGCCGTGGCGATGTCCCGGTCGGCCACGTAGCCCAGGCGGGCGAGCCGCTCGGTGAGCTCCTCGATCTCCCGCCTCACGCCGGTACCCCCGTGGCGGTCACAGCCATCGGGCGGGGTCCTCCTCGAATCGGCGCCGGCAGCCGTCGGCGCAGAAGTGGTAGGTGACGCCCTCGTGGTCGGCGGCGGCCGCGGCGTCGCCGACGACGACCTCCATGCCGCAGACCGGATCGACCGCGATCTCCGGGTCGGCGGGAGCGTCGCCTTCGTCCGCCGTCTCCTCGCCCCGCGCGCCGGTCCGGGCGACCCCGACCGTCCCGGCTCCCGCACTCCGACGCTCGAGGATCTCCGCCAGGATCGTGACGGCGATCTCGGCCGGCTCGCGCGCCCCGACGTCCAGTCCGGCCGGGCTCACGAGGCGCCGGTCGTCCTCGCCCAGCCCGAGCGTCCGCCGCACCTCGGCGGCGCGCCGGGGGCTGCCGACCATGCCGACGTAGCCGAAGCCCGCCTCGAGCGCCCGCTCCACCGCGGTTTCGTCCCACTCGCCCATGGTCGCGACCACCGCCCAGCCGCGTGTGGCGTCCGCGGCGTCGGGAGCGGCGTCCCGCTCCACCAGCTCCGCCCCTTCGTAGGCCGAGGCCTCGACGGCGCCGGCGACCCGCACCCGCCAGCCGAGCGGGCGCGCCATGTGGGCCAGGGCCCGGCTCACCGGCGAGTCGCCGTAGAGGTGGAGCAGGGGCGCGGGCAGCTCGGGCTCCAGGTAGACCTCCACCGTGCCTCCGCTGTGACAGGTCATCGGATGGGCGCGCACGCCCGGCCGCTCCTCGCGGCCGGGGTCGGGCGAGAAGACGAGCAGGGCCGGCTCGCCCCGCTCCAGCGCGTCGACGGCCTCCCGCCGCACGACCGGCTCGATACAGCTCCCTCCGAGCCAGCCGTGGAGCGCCCCGTCCCGGTCGACCAGCGCCTTGAAGCCGGGGCGGGCGGAGGAGGGCGGCGTGCGGCGCACGACGGTGGCCAGGACGAAGGGCTCGCCCGCCTCGGCCAGCCGGGCCGCGCGGGCGAGCAGGTCGCTCCGGCTCCCGGTCAGTCCGTGACGCCGGCGTCCCGGAGCGCCTTCCACACCTTGTCCGAGGTGACGGGCATGTCGATGTGCCGCACGCCGAGGGGCGAGAGCGCGTCGACGACCGCGTTCACGAAGGCCGCCGGCGAGCCGACGTTGGGCGACTCGCCCACGCCCTTCGCGCCGATGGGGTGGTGCGGCGAGGGCGTGGTGGTCTTGCCGGTCTCCCAGCGGGGCGTCTCGACCGCGGTCGGCACCAGGTACTCCATGAAGTTGCCGCCGGTGACGTTGCCGTTCTCGTCGTAGGCGACCTCCTGCATCGCGGAGATCGCGTAGCCCTCGGTGAGCCCGCCGTGGATCTGGCCCTCCACCACCATCGGGTTGATGATGTTGCCGCAGTCGTCGACGGCGACGAAGCGACGGGTCGTCCACTCGCCGGTACCGCGGTCGACGTCGACGACGCAGACGTAGGCGCCGAAGGGGTAGGTCATGTTCGGCGGGTCGTAGTAGTCGACGGCCTCCAGCCCCGCCTCCAGGCCGTCGGGCACGTTCGTGTAGGCGGCGAAGGCGACGTCGGACATCCCCACCGAGCGGTCGGGCGCGCCCTTCACGCGGAAGGCGTAATCGTCCCACTCGACGTCCTCCTCGGCCGCCTCGAGCAGGTGCGCGGCGATCTTCCGCGCCTTCGCCCGGATCTTCCGGGCCGCCTGGGCCGTGGCGGCGCCCGCCACGGGGGTGGAGCGGCTGGCGTAGGTGCCCAGCCCGTAGGGGGCCGTGTCGGTGTCGCCGTGCTCGA
>CAZEUW010000187.1:0-4811 GCA_964515425.1 uncultured Gemmatimonadota bacterium
GCAGGGGGCGTGGGACTTCCCCTGCTCGAAGAGGTCGCGCACCCTACTAGCCCCCACCCCGACGAACATCTCCACGAAGTCGGAGCCGGACATCGAGAAGAAGGGGCGGCCCGCCTCGCCGGCGACGGCGCGGGCCAGCAGCGTCTTCCCGGTGCCGGGCGGGCCCACCAGGAGCGCGCCCTTCGGCAGACGTCCGCCGAGGCGGCTGAACTTGTCGGGGTCCTTCAGGAACTCGATGATCTCCTCGAGCTCCGCCTTGGCCTCGTCGCAGCCGGCGACGTCGTCGAACGTGACGTCGGGCGTGTCCCCGCTCAGCAGCTTCGCCTTCGACTTGCCGAACTGGAAGGCGCGGGAGCTGCCGCCCTGCATCTGGCGCCAGATGAAGACCCAGATGACGATGATGAGCACCCAGGGGAGCGAGCGCCCGAGCCAGACGAGCCATTCGTTGCCGGCCGACTCGCCCTTCACCTCCACGCCCTCGGCCTGGAGCTCGTCCACGAACTCGAGGCTCGCCTCGAAGGGAAGCCGGGTCTGGAAGGTCCGGATCTCCCGACCGTCGCGCGTCACCGACGAGGAGAGGGTGCCCTCGATCTCCCGGCCCTCGCGGATGACGACCGACTCCACGTTGTCGGCCGCGAGCTGGCTCCGGAAGGCCGTGTAGCTCAGCTCGCCGGTCGGCTCGCCCGAGCCCTCCATGAGCGAGTAGACCAGCAGCGGCAGCAGCAGGAGGAGGACCCAGAAGGACGCGTTCTTCCACAGCCCGTTGGACCGGGATCGCCCTCCGTCGTCGGGTCCGCGGCCAGTGGACGCCATGGGCGGAGGCCTCAGATGCTCGCGATGAAGGGGAGGTGCCGGAAGTCCTCGGCGTGGTCCAGGCCGTAGCCGACGAGGAACTCCTGCGGCGCGTCGAAGCCCACCCAGCGGGGCTCCCGGACCAGGTCCTCCGCCACGTGCTTGTGCAGCAACGCGCAGATCTCCAGCGAGGCGACCCCGCGGGACTCCAGCGCCGGCACGATCTCGTTCATCGTCGTGCCGCTGTCCACGATGTCCTCCACCAGCACCACGTGCCGACCTTCGAGCGGCGTGCTCGGGTCGTAGAGGGTGTTCACCTCGCCCGTCGTGGTCTTGCCCAGGCCGTAGCTCGAGACGACCAGGAAGTCGACGTGGAGAGGCCGGGAGACGCGGCGGACGAGGTCCGCGAGGAAGATGAAGGACCCCTTCAGGAGCCCGAGGACGAGCAGGTCGTCGGCCGCCTCGTAGTGCGCGGAGATGGCGCTCCCCATCTCCCTCACGCGCTCGGCGATCTCGTCGGCGTCGTACACGATGCGCTCCAGCTCGCGGCCACCGGTGGCCCCGAGCGTCTTCTCGCTGTCGAGCGCTTCGATCTCAGTCATCCCGTACCCTCAGGCTGAAGGCGTGGCTTCCGTCGTCCGGAGCCAGCGCCGGATCTCGCCCGATCCCCTCCACCCAGACCACGCGTCCGGTGGCGTCGGCGGCGACGAGCAGGCGCGATCGCCGGCTCTCGGGCACCCTCTCCTCCCGAAAGTGCTCCTTGAGCTTACGTTCTCCGGCCTCCGTGCGCAGGCGGTCCCCGTCCCGTCGGGAGCGCAACCGGAGCGGGAAGGAGAGCCGGTCCCGTGCCAGCTCGACCCGTCGGCCCGACGCCCCCGGCCGGCGTCCGGACCCGGAGGGCGGGCCCCACCGGACCTCCAGCCGCCGGCCGCCCACGTGGAGGCGGCCGCTCCCGGCGCGGGGCGCTTCGAGGATGAGGGTCGAGTCCGGCCGGTCGGCCGCGGCCCGTCCGAGGACGAGCCGGTCGAACTCCCGGGCGAGGACGAGCCCGCCGCCCAGGTCCACTCGCCCGCCGCTGCGGCCTTCGCTGATAAACTGGATCGCCTGGCGGGTTCCCCCGCCCGTCATGGCGACGTCGAGCCGATCGGCCAGGAGGCGTACGGCCCGTCCGCGGATCTCGGCCGGGGCCCCGAGCAGGGTCGAACGGTCGAGCGAGACGGCCTCCTCCCAGCCGTGGACGGGCGCCTCCCGCCGGGCCCCGCGGAGCAGGTCCGCCGCCCGCCCGTCGAGGGCGCGATCCGCCCGATCCGCCGCCCCGGCGATCTCGCGGAGCCTCTCGTCCAGGCCGCCCCCCCAGGCGGCGTCGGCCGCGGGGAGCAGGCGGCGGATCCGGGCCCGCGCCCAGCGGGGATCCCGGTTGGACGGGTCCTCCAGGTAGGGCGTCGCGCGCTCCGCGAGCCAGGCGTGCAGCTCCTCGCGGCCGAAGGGCAGGAGGGGCCGCACGTAGCGGCCCCGGCGCTCGGGGATGCCGGCGAGTCCCCCGAGCCCCGTTCCCCGGAGCAGGCGGAAGAGGACCGTCTCCGCCTGGTCGTCCGCCTGGTGCGCGGTGGCGACCCGGTCTGCCCCCACCTCGTCGGCGACCTCGTCCAGGAAGGCGTAGCGGGCCCGCCTGAGCGCCGCCTGGTCGGCGGACGGCGGCTCCGCGCGGCGCCCGACGCGGCAGGCCACGCCGAGGGAGCGCGCGCGGGCGGCGACCGATCGCGCCTCGACGGCGCTCTCGGCCCGCTGGCCGTGGTCGAAGTGGGCCGCGGTCAGCTCGAGCGCCCGCTCCTCGCGCACCGCGCGAAGGAGGCGGAGGAGGGCCGTGGAGTCGCCGCCGCCCGAGAAGGCGGCCACGACGCGGGAGCCGTGCGGGAGCAGGTCCGGCCGGTCCTGCAGGTGGCGGCGGAATCGGTCCGCGAGGGGGGATCGGCCGCGGGCGTGGCGGGAGACGGCGGGTCGGGACCGGGTCGGCTTCAGGCCTGATCCCCCTCGCCGTGCCGACCGTCCAGCTCGCGATCGGTGTGGCGCGGCAGCCGCTCCGAGGACGGCAGGCGGACACGCCAGGTGCTGGCCGAGCGGTGGAAGGTGAAGCCCTCGCGGTCGGGGACGCCGACGCCGAAGCGGGTGCCCCGGCCGGTCCGGGCCGTCGACGCCTCCTCGGCGGCGCGGGACGGGGTGTCCGGCGCTTCGGCCCGCTCCGGCTCGTCCTTCCGGGCGGGCCGGGCCGTCTCGGGCTCCTCCTCGGCGGCCTCCCGGAACTTCCGGTCGGCGCTCCAACCGCGGTCGTGGCCCCGGACGTAGGCCCGCATCGCGCGCCGCCAGTCCGCGACCTCGGGCTTCCCGTAGGCGTGGGGGTGCTCCTCGTCGGCGAACCGCTCGCCGCCGCCCCGGCCGTAGGTCTCGCGGTAGTCGCGGCGGCCGCGCTCCCGCTCGCCGGCGCGCTCCTTCCCGCTCATACCTCCATCACCTCCTTCTCCTTTCGCTCCAGCAGCTCGTCGATCGCCGCCACGTGGCGGTCGGTCAGCTCCTGGAGGGACTCGAGGAGGCGGTGGTAGTTGTCCTCGCTGATGTCGCTGTCCCGCTCCCGGCTCTGCAGCTCGTTCTTGACCGTCTGCCGGATCTGGCGGACCGAGACGCGCCCGTCCTCCGCCATCTGGTGAAGCATGCGGACCATCTCCTTGCGCCGCTCCTCGCTCAGGGGCGGGATCGGGATCCGGACCAGGTTGCCGTCGACCGACGGGTTCAGCCCCAGGTCGGCCTTCTGGATCGCCTGCGAGATCTCCTCGATGATGTTCTGGTCGTACGGCTGCACGACCAGGAGGTTGCCCTCGGGGGCGCTCACGTTCGCCACCTGGTTGAGCGCCATGGCCGAGCCGTAGGCGTTCACCTTCACGGTGTCGAGGAGCGTGGGCGTCGCCTTGCCGGTTCGGACCGTGTTGAACTCGCGGCGGACGGACTCCACGGACTTCCGCATCCGCTTCTCCGCCTCCTTCATGAGCTGCTCGGACATGGTCGTCCTCGTCTCGTGTGGGGGGAGGGCGTGCGTTCGATCAGGCCACGAGCGTGCCCACCTTGTCGCCCCTGAGCGCGGACAGGATGGAGCCCGGCTTGCGGATGTTCAGCACCACGACCGGGAGCTCGTTCTCCTTGCACAGCGAGACGGCCGCGGCGTCCATCACCTCGAGCTCGCGGGTCATCACCTCGAGGTAGGAGATCTCGGGGATGAAGCGGGCGTCCGGGTCGGACTCCGGATCGGAAGTGTAGACGCCGTCCACCTTCGTCGCCTTCAGGATGACGTCCGCCTCCATCTCGATGGCCCGGAGGACGGCCGCCGTGTCGGTGGAGAAGTAGGGGTTGCCGGTGCCGCCCGCGAAGATGACGATGCGGCCCTTCTCGAGGTGGCGCAGGGCGCGCCGGCGGATGTAGGGCTCGGCCAGCTCCTCCATGCGGATCGCCGTCATCACCCGCGTCTCGGTGCCGTGGCGCTCCAGCATGTCCTGGAGGGCGAGGGCGTTGATGACCGTGGCGAGCATGCCCATGTAGTCGGCGGAGACGCGGTCCATCCCCTGCTCGCTCGCCACCGTGCCCCGCAGGATGTTGCCGCCCCCCACGACGAGGCCGAGCTCGACCCCGGCCTGCTGCACGCGGATGATCTCGCGCGTCAGCTCCTCGATGACGGGCGGCTCGATGCCGAAGCCCTGCTGCCCGGCGAGCGATTCGCCGGACAGCTTGACCAGGGCCCTCGGATACTTGAGCGCGTCCCCGTCGGGCATCCCTCAGTCGCCGATCTCGAAGCGGACGAACCGGCGCACCGTGACGTCGGGGCCCGCGTCGGCCAGGAGGTCGCCGACCGAGCGGTCCGGGTCCTTCACGAACCCCTGCTCGAGGAGGGTGCTCTCCTCGTAGAACTTCCGCATGCGGCCCTCCACGATCTTCTCGACGATCTCGGGAGGCTTGCCCTCCTCCTCGGCCTGCTC
>CAZEUW010000188.1:0-4809 GCA_964515425.1 uncultured Gemmatimonadota bacterium
TGCGGGGCGGGAGCGTCCGGGACGCTGCGGTCGCGAGCGGCCATCTCGGCCTCCGGGTGGTCGGGAGCGTGTCGCCCCCGGAAGTTACCCGATCGCCTTCCGCGCGGCACGGAGACGGGGCCGGTCAGAGCGCCTCGCCCTCCGGGAAGAGCCGCTCAAGCCGCTCCCTCCAGCCGGCGCCGAGCTCTCCGAGCCGTCCGTCGTGCCCGCCCCAGGCCGAGAGGAAGACCGTCACGTCGCGCCGGTCCGGATCGCCCATCGCCGGCTCCACCGTCAGCCGCAGGAGGCCCGAGGGCGGATCGTCGACGACGGCGGCGTACTGCCACGGCGGCTCCACGGCGAAGGGCTCGCCGCCCTGCGGACGCTCGCCGACGCCGTCGGCGGCGAACATCCGCTCCCACGCCTCCGCTCGGGACAGGCCGACGCGCCGCCGCAGGTAGAGGACGCCCCGGTCGCTGCCGGCGTGCTCCTCCAGGTAGTGCTTCAGCGACTGCAGCTCGAAGAGCCAACCCTGACGCGTCCCCTCGACCCAGTCGTCCCAGTCGGGATCGTCGGGAAAGCCGGACGTGACCACCGTCAGCCGTGTCCCGTCGCCTGTCGGCTCGAGGCGGTATTCCGTGACCTGGTCGGGCCCCTCGCCCTCCCAGTCGCCCCAGGTCGTCGCCAGCAGGCGGGGCGGCTCCCAGGCCAGGATCCCCGAGGTCCCGGCGAACTCGTTCCCCCACCCCATGAAGATCTCCCCGCCCTCGCCCGGCTCGACCCGGGCCTCGAGCGGGAACCAGCGCTCGAGCTCCGCGGCCTCGGTGAGCGCCCGCCACACCCGCTCCGGCGACGCCTCCACCTCGACGACGCGCTCCACCGAGCGCGTGCCCGTCTCCTCCTGCGACGTCACCTGCGATCGTTCCTTCGTCATGGCTCCGCTCCGTCCTCGTGTTCGGGAGTCTGGTGTGCCCCGACCGTGACCCGGAAGCTCCGGGCGTCCGGCCCGGGATCGTGGTGCCGCGAGACCACCTCCGCCACCGCCTCCGACAGCTCCTCCACGAAGGCGCGCATGGCGGCGGGGCTGTCGATGCTCACCTCGGTCTCGAGCGCCGCCGTGGCCAGCCGCTTCTCCTCGGCGGCCGCGCGGCGGACCAGCGTCCCCACCTCCCGGATGGTCCGGGCGGCGGTCCCGACCAGGTAGGCGGCCGAGAAGCGGTCGCTCGCCTCGAGCCCCGTGGCCGGCTCGCCGCCCGCCAGCCCCGGGTCCAGGACCACGCTGCGCGCCACCGGCCGCAGGACGCGCTCCTCGAAGTTGCCGCGGCGACGGCGCTCGACGACCTCGACCAGGCCCGCCTCCTCCAGCGCCCGGAGGTGGTAGTTGAGCCGCTGGCGCGTCTCGCCGAGGCGGCGCGCCAGACCGGCCGCCGAGTCGGGCTCGCGCCCCAGCGCCGCGAGCAGCCGCCGGCGCTCCGGATGCACGGCCTCCCGCGCCCGCTCCGGGGCGGCGACGACTTCCAGGGGACGCGGGGCGAGGGCTTCGGCGGGCATCGTGCCTCCACGCTAGCATGGACAAAATTATTTGTCAAGGCCGGTGGGACGGTGAGGCGGTGGCCCGGTGGGGCCCCCTCCGCCGGGCGACGGGGGGTGCGCGAAGTAGTCTCGATAGTTATACTATTAGTGCGACTAATCTTGTCAATAGCACACACACGGCCTCGAACGAGGGGGGCACGGGTGCGGCACTCGGACCTGGTGGTGCTGGGGCTCCTGGCGACGGGCCCGCAGCACGGCTACGAGCTGACGAACCAGCTCGAGGCGATGCAGATGCGGCGCTGGGCGCGCATCAGCCCGGCCACCGTCTACCGGCGGCTCGACCGGCTGGTCGAGGACGGGCTGCTCACGAGCCGCACGGAGCGGGAGGGGGATCGCCCGGAGCGGGAGGTGCACGAGCTCACCGAGGAGGGCCGGGCGGCGCTGCGCGAGCTCGTGCGCGAAGCGCTGGCCTCCGATACGCCGGTCTACTCCGACCGGCTGGTCGGGGCGGTCTTCTCCCTGGCCGGCCTCCCGCCCGGCGAGAGGAACGACCTCCTGGAGCGGGCGGCCGAGGCACGAGCGCGCGACGCCGCCGCCCTGGATCGGGAGCTCGACGCCGGCTCCTCGCCGGCGGGCGAGGCGGTGCTCCGCTTCTACGGCGCGGTGGCCGAGGCGGAGCGGCGCCTCCTGCGCTCGCTCGCCGGGAGCTGACGCGCGGCCGCCCGATTCGGAAAAGGATGCAGGGGGCCTGCACGTTCTGTCGCCCGCGGGAGGGGGAGGCGGGACGTCGATCCCTCTATCCTGATGGCATACAACGACTTGAAAATCCGCGGCACGCGGTACGCTTCTTGTCCTGAGTAGTGGGCGTTCGCCGGGGGAACGTCCTCCGGACCAGGCGGTTCGACCCACTCGACGGTGATGCCATGAGCTCCATCAGTTCCGCGACGTCAGCGACCACTCCCGAGCGCACGGACACCGGCGCCCGATCCGGCGATCGGGTCGGCAACGGGACGGCCCCGGGTGCTCGGCGCCGCCTGGTGCTCGGTTCCGACGCCGGTCAGTCCGGCGCCACGTCGCACGCCTGGGGCTCGCTCCCCGCCGACCTCGACATCTCCTCCTACGACGAGGTGATCGTCAACCTGGGGAACGCGGGGAGCGACGCGGAGCCGGTCACGCTGGACGGCGACCCGCTGCCGCTGATCGACCAGCTCGCGCGGCTCCTGCTCGCCGAGCGCGGTTCGCTGACGGTGATCGGCAATCCCGACACGCCGATCCAAACGCCCGACGGCCCGGTGCCCTTCTCCTTCCTCCTGCCCGTCCGGCTGGAGGTCGAGAGCGCGGAGGGCGAGGGCTACAGCGTCGTCGAGGAGCGGCTGTCGCCGTACTTCGACGACGTGGCCTCCTGGTCCTTCCTCTTCACCGGCCGCTGTCAGGTCGCCGAGGATGCGCTGGAGGCGTCCGGGGTCCATACCTCTCCCGGCGGAGAGCTCTCGGTCGAGCTCACGCCACTGGCCGAGTCCGACACCGGTCGTTCGATCGGGGTCACGGCCCGCTTCGGAATCCCGGATGCCTCGAGCGCGTCCACGGCGGCTCGCGCGAGCCGACTCACGGTCCTCCCGGCACCCACGGAGGCCGAGGTCTCGAGCGCGATCGAGCGGCTGCTCTCCATCGAGCAGCCCGAGGACCCCGTGGAGGAGACGGCCCCCGCCGTCTCGGGCTCGATCGACGACGCCTCGATCCCGGACTGGGTCGACGACATCCCGCTCCCGGCCGAGAAAGCCGTGCGCGAGGAGATGCGGTCGGTCGAGGAGGAGATGCAGCGCATGCGGGAGCGGCTCGAGGAGTACCGCTCCCAGCTCCGCAGCGAGGGTCACATGAAGCGGCTCCTCCACGAGACGGGCGACGGGTTGGAGTCGGTCGTCCGCGAGGCGCTCACGCGGCTCGGGGGGACCGTCGAGGGCGACGAGACCGAGGAGGACGGGACCTGCCGGGTCACCGACCCCCTGGATCGCCGCGCGATCGTGACCGTGCGCGGGATGAACACCATGGTCGGGGTCGAGGCGGTCCGCGACGCGGACCGCTCGGTCCGGGACGCCATCGCGATGGAGCAGTGGGAGGGCCGCGGACTGCTCGTGGTCAACGCCCACGCCCACCAGCCGCCCGCGCAGCGCCGCACGTCCTTCACCGACGAGGCGGTCGAGATCGCCGAGCGGTTCGACGTGGGGCTCGTCACGACCGAGCAGCTCTTCACGGCCGTGCGCGACGCGCAGCGCGGTACCTTCGACCAGGAGCGCTTCTGGGAGTCGGTCATGACCGCCGAGGGCGTGTCGGCCGCCCCCGGGCTGGAGCGATAGGACGATGCGCTGGGAGTGGTGAGGGTCGTGAGTGTCTGGCCCGCGGCGACCGCGGCGGGTCCATGACCAAAGGATAGCAGCGCGTTTCTGCGGAGGCGTCGGTCGCTCCGGCCGTTCCCGCCCCGCGCCCTCTGAAAGTACATCTGAAGAGGGTCGCGAGCAGTGCCTGCACACTCCAACGGTCGAAAAAGCCGAACAGCACTCTGATTGGAGTATGGTAGCGTGAAACTGCGAAGGCCCCGGCTCGTGCCGGGGCCTTCGCACGTCAACCCGTGTAGGAGTAGACCTTCCGGAAGTTCTCATCGAGGACCGCATAGATCCCCCAGCTTCCGGCACCGACCTCCGGATCGACGACTATGTATCTCGTGGGACCGAGCTTCACCGCGTGTACGCTTCGCGGAGTATCGGGGGGTTCCCCGATAGCTTTGTTGTACGCTGTCACGGCTTCTTGGCAGATGCTTCCGTCCTGGATCAGGCGAACTTGGGTCGAATCCGCGAGAGGCACGTCCATATCCTCCCTAGCTGCTTGCCAGCGTTCCTCGGCGCCTTCTACCAAAAGTTTGCCAAACGTCTTCAGGCCCTCGGCATTCGTATCGACCGGCAGGCAGCCTGAGGATCGAGCACTGAGGGATCCTGTCCAGAGGACGCCCGCCGCGATCGCGATCACGTTGATCTCTTTGAGCATCCCTCTCACTCCCTCCCGTACCATCGACGGGCACGCACGGGGTGGCTCGACCGCTCGGCTCGACCCGGACGCAGGCACTTCTACGCCCTGTACAATAATACCGCTGGTGTCGTGTGACCACGCTCGTGACCAGGACGGCTGGTTCGAGATCGGGGAGGAACCCCCTGAAACGTGAGAACCCCCGTCGTGCGGGGGTCCTGAGAAATCGGGGCGCCCGGATTTGAACCGGGGACCTCTGCAACCCCATTGCAGCGCGCT
>CAZEUW010000189.1:0-4704 GCA_964515425.1 uncultured Gemmatimonadota bacterium
GCGGTCTCCGACTGCAACATGGAGGAGGGGAGCCTCCGGGTGGACGCGAACCTCTCGGTGCGTCCGCGAGGCCAGCGGGAGCTGGGCACCAAGACCGAGGTGAAGAACGTCAACTCGTTCAGCGGCGTCGAGAAGGCGCTGGCCCACGAGCGGGAGCGTCAGATCGGGCTGCTCGACGCCGGCGGCACGGTCGAGCACGAGACGCTGCACTGGGACGCCGCGGCGGAGGAGACGCGACCGATGCGCGGCAAGGAGGAGGCGTTCGACTACCGCTACTTCCCCGAGCCGGACCTGCCCCTGCTGCGGCTCGATCCCGACGAGATCCAGTCGGTGCGTGCCGAGCTGCCGGAGCTTCCCCACGTCCTCGAGGCCCGTTTCCGGGAGCGGTACGGGCTCGAGGCCTACGACGCGGGCCGGATGGCGGCCTACCCGGAGCGCGCCGAGTTCTTCGAGGCTGCGGTGGAGGGCAGCGGGGAAGAAGCGGCCAAGCAGGTGGCCAACTTCATCACCGGCCAGGTGGCGGAGGAGCTGAACGCCCGCGGCGACGGCCTCCGTGAGCGGGACCTGTACGATCCCCGAGCGGTCGCCCGCGTCGCCGAGCTGAGGCTCGCCGGGACGCTGAGCTCGACCACGGCCGCCCGGGCGCTGGAGCTGCTGGCGGGGGAGGACACGGCGGACGCGGACGAGGTCGTCGAGGGCCACGGCCTCGCCCAGGTCCGGGACGCCGACCGGCTCGCCGGGTGGGTCGACGAGGCCGTTCGCGAACACCCGGAGGAGGCCCGGCGCTACGCGGGAGGGGAGGAGAAGCTGCTCGGATTCTTCATGGGAGCGGTGATGCGCCGGGCCGGCGGGAAGGCCGATCCCGAGAAGACACGCAGCCTCCTGCGCGAGCGGTTGTCGAAGGTGTCCGCGGAATAGGTGTCCGGGGGACGCCCGGTCAGCTCGCTCGGGGCAGGGCCCTCCCGAGCAATCGGCTCCGGGCCCCGTCGGCCACGCCGGGTGTGCTCCCCCGACGCTCCCACAGGCTCCCCCCGCCGACGGGACGCGGGAAGAAGCGGTCGGCCGCCCGCCGGAGGACGTCGTCGGACCCGCGAAGGCCCTCCTCCAGCAGCACGCGCCGTCGGATCCGCTTGGCCCGGGCCATCGCCTCGCCGCCGGTCGGGTCGCCCCGCTCGGCGGTCGAGCGGCCCGGCCGGGCGAGGAAGCCCGCCGAGAGCTCGAAGGCGTGCGCGAGATATCGTCGGGCGTCCAACTCTCCCATGCGCCAGCGCGACTGCTCCACGAGGCTGTCGAAGATCTCCTGCCATCGCTCGCTGTCGGCCAGCCGGACCACCCCCCTGAAGATCCGCCGGCTGGTGTCGAAGCTGAACAGGGCACGGTCCAGCGTGCGCTCCAGGTGGTCGTCCAGTCGTCGGTGCTCCATCCGCAGCGCCACGGCGCGGGCGATGCGAGCCGGCTCCGGCCCGACGGCGAGGTCGACCCGGTGCTCCCAGTACGAGTGGCCGACGCCTCGTGTGGAGGAGGTCAGCAGCAGGCGCCGCGGGACGAAGCGCTCGTGGGCGGAGACGTCGGCGGCGAGGTGGCACAGGTAGCCGAGAGAGCAGGCTCGGAGCGCCGGCTCCTCGCCGGCCGCGCGCACGAGGTCCCATCCGACCGGCCAGGAGTGCGGATGACGGTCCTCGGGCGCGTAGCTCTTGCCGATCGGGATGTCCGCCGCGATGCAGCCGTACAGGAACGCCGCCGGATTGCGGAGGAGAAGCATGTAGACTTCCGCCCCGAAGAGGTCGAGCGAACCCAGCAGCTGCAGGCCGAGGTGGACGTGGCTGGCCGGGCCCCAGGCGGCCGCGGGCTCGGGGAGCACGAGCAGAAGGAGGACGGCGAGCCCGAGCCCGCCGACCGCTGATCGCCTCATCGGCGGTCGCGTCCGCCCTTGCCGCGCAGGGCGCGCAGGACCGAGGCCGTCGAGTAGAACGACTCCTCGGCCTCCTCCTGCACCACCTCGAGGAACCCGTTGATCTCGACGGCCCTCGCCTCGGCCAGCTCGAGCAGGGTGCGGGTGGTCCGCGTCGCCTGCTCGACCGTGTCTCCGACCGACTCGACGTCGGAGCGCACCGCGGAGGTGATGTAGTCGAGGTCGTCGGCCGAACGGCGAAGGTGATCGAGGACCGGGCCGATCTCGCGCTCCGTCTGCTCCAGGAACCGGTCGGTGCGGCGGAGGAGCGACGCGAGACGACGGAGAGTCGGCAGGGCCGTCACGAGGCTCGCGATCAGCAGGAGGCTGAGCAGGATCCACAGCACGAGAGCCGTGATGATCAGGAGCTGCATCGGGTCCACACATCACCTCCGATGGGATCGACGGAGCGGCGCCCACTCCGCGCCGGTCGCTGCGACCGGCGCCCTGCCGCCCGCAAGCTAGCGCGAAAGAGGAACCCGCTCAACGAGGATCGCCCCTCACGACGCCCTCCCGCGCCGGCCCGGTCGCTCGCTCCTCGTCCTCCGCCGATCGCCGGAGGAGACCGCCGATCAGCGGCGGCCCCGCGAGCTCCCACGCCGCGACGCCCAGTACCACGGCGGCGAAGAAGAGGTCCGGCAGCGGACTCCCGGGATAGGCGTGCGAGGTGAGCTGGCGCACCGAGACGGCGATGGCGATCGACAGGCCGCCCTGGGCCAGGAGGCCCGTCCCGAGGTCGGGCCGCCGCCGCGGGAGCACGTGCGACGCCGCCCAGCCGCCGCCGAGCTTTCCGATCGCCCGGAGGCCGGCGTACGCGGCCACCAGCGGCAGGACCTCCCAGCCGGTGAACCGGAGCAGCGCCCCGCTCAACAGCAGGAAGACGACGTGGACCGGCTGCTCCCAGCGGGAGAGCACCTCGTAGGTGCGCCGCGCCAGCGAGCCGGCGTTCGCCACCACGGCCCCGGTCACGGCACAGCCGAGCAGCGCCGAGACGGAGAAATAGGCGTGGCTGCCCGCAGCGATGAGGGCCAGCCCCAGCAGGAAGAGCACGAACTCCTCCGGACCCGTGTGCTCGCGTGTCAGCGCCACGAAAAACCAGCCGAACAGGACCCCGAGCAGCAGGGTGAGGAGGAGCCAGCGGGCCGGCGCCAGCGGGACCTCGGCGAGGATCGACGGGGGGTGGAAGAGCGCGAGCGCCGTCCCCAGCGCCAGGAAGCCGACGGCGGCGTCGAGGCTGGTGGCGAGGCTCAGGAACCGGTACACGGGGCCACCGGGGGGGCTGCGGTCGGTGAGGATGGCCAGCCCCGTCGGCGTCGAGATCGAGCCCGCCGCCGCGGCGGCCGCCACGAGCGTCCAGCCCAGCGCACCGTCGATCCCGGTGACCTCGAGGAGGAGCCAGCCGCCGCCGGCCATCACGGCGAAGGCGATCAGGGCCTGGCCCGCCGCCGCGGCGTGCTCGCGTGCGCTGAAGCGGGCGAGGCTGGCCCGGTCGAACTGGAGCCCGAACAGGAGCCCGATCCAGCCGATGCCGAGCACCACGAGCGGGGAGAGCGCCTCGAGGATCTGCGGCGAGAGCACGCCGGTCGCCTCGGGGCCCAGCAGGTAGCCGAGGACCAGGAAGTGGCTCCCCGAAGCGAGGAAGAGGCGGAGGCCGGCCGGCGCTCCCTCCCTCCGGAAGCCGAAGCGCGACCCGACGAGCGCCAGGAGCGCCAGGGCGACGACGGCCAGGAGGGCGTTCAACCGGTCGGCTCCTCCAGCTCCGGGGCCAGGCCCTCGACGCGGGTCAGCGGCAGCGTGAAGGCGATCCCGGTCGCGGGCTCGTCGAGCCGTCCGCAGACCTCCTGGAGGAGCTCCACGGCCGCCTCCACTTTCCCGGCGCCCCGGACCACGCTGAACACCGTGAAGTTCCGGGGACGCGCCCGTGCCATGAGGGTCTGGAGGCCTGCGAAGATCGGGATGTCCTGACTGAGCACCCGGGCCATGCCCTCGGAGGGCACCACGGTGGCGCCGGTGATGCCCAGCTCGAGGTAGCCCGCGAGCACCTCGTCGAGCTTCTCCTCGTCGTGGACGACGGCCACCAGCAGCTCCAGCTCCCCGTCCGTACCCTCGGAAGACACGGGCGGGATCAGACGTGCTCCCGCTCGTACGACCGGAGCACCTCGATCATCCCCTCCGCGTCCGCGCTCGACCGGATGCGCTCGAGCAGCTCCGGATGGCGCACGAGGCGGGCTATGCGGGCCAGCAGCTTGATGTGGGTACCCGTGTCGGCGGACGGCGACAGGAGCAGGAAGAACAGGTGTACGGGACGTTCGTCCAGCGCGCGGTAGTCCACCCCGTCGGCGCAGCGGCCGAGGACGACGCGGGGCTCGGCGAGGTCGTCGCAGATGGCGTGCGGCACGGCCACGCCGCTCCCGATGCCCGTGCTCTGGAGGCTCTCCCGCTCGAGGAGCGCGTCCATCAGGGATTCGGTCGACTCGACCGCCCCCTGTTCGGCGAGCCGCGCCACCAGCTGACGCAGGACACCCCGGATCGAATCCGGCCGCACGTCGGCGACCGCGAGCCTGCTGTCGAGGTAGTCTGCGAGCTTCATCCAGCCACTCCGGGCCGCGTCGGTCGCGGGAGCGGGGCGGCGCCGCGCCGCTCCCTTCGGGGAGCGAAGGATAGGCCGGCGTCGATCGGAGCGGCAAGCGAGGGCGCCTCGTTGCTCGTCCGGCAGGGCGACCTGGACCTGGAGTTCGAGTCCGTCCAGGTGA
>CAZEUW010000190.1:0-4560 GCA_964515425.1 uncultured Gemmatimonadota bacterium
CTACCTGCTGGACGGCGTCGTGCGCGGGATCGGCGACTACGGCAACTGCGTCGGCATCCCCACCGTGGGCGGGGAGACGGTGTTCGACCCGGCCTACGAGCGGAACCCGCTCGTCAACGCCATGTGCGTCGGGCTCGTCCGGCTCGAGGCGCTCACCCGGGCGCGCGCCGACGGGGTCGGCAACACGGTGATGGCGGTCGGCGCCCGCACCGGACGGGACGGCATCCACGGCGCGGCGTTCGCCTCCGAGGAGCTCTCCGAGGAGACGGCCGAGAGCCGGCCGCAGGTGCAGGTCGGCGACCCGTTCACCGAGAAGCTGCTGCTCGAGGCCACGCTCGAGCTGATCGACCGGGACCTGGTCGTCGGGGTGCAGGACATGGGGGCGGCCGGCCTCACCTCCAGCGCCACCGAGATGGCGTCGCGCAGCGGCACGGGGATGGAGCTCCACACCGACCGCGTCCCCGTACGGGAGGCCGGGATGTCGCCGTACGAGATCCTCCTCTCCGAGTCCCAGGAGCGGATGCTCGTCGTGGCCCGGCCCGAGCGGGAGGACGAGGTCCGCGAGGTGCTCGAGCGCTGGGAGCTGCGGGCCGCCGACGTGGGCACGGTCACCGACGACGGGCTCTTCCGGGTGGTCCACGGGGGCGAGACGGTGGTGGAGCTCCCGCTCGGGCCGCTGGTCGAGGAGGCGCCCGAGGTCGTCCGGGAGGCGCGCGAGGACCCGGCGATCGCCGAGGCGAGGGCGCGGGACGTCTCCGACCTCGGCGTCGCCACGAGCGAGGAGGCCGGCCAGGCGCTGCTGGCGCTGCTGGACGCGCCGTCGGTCGCCTCGCGCCGCTGGATCTGGGAGCAGTACGACACCACGGTCGGGACGAACACGGTGCTCGGCCCGGGCGCCGACGCGGCGGTGCTCCGCCTGGAGGACACGGGACGTGGCGTGGCCGCCACGGTGGACGGGAACGGTCGGCTCGTGTACCTGGACCCCCGCGCCGGCGCCGCGGCGGCCGTCGCCGAGGCCGCGCGCAACCTGGCCTGCGTGGGAGCGCGGCCGCTGGCGGTCACCAACTGCCTCAACTTCGGCAACCCCGAGAGGCCCGCCGTCTACCACCAGCTCCGCGAGGCCGTGGCGGGGATGGGCGAGGCGTGTCGGGCCCTGGGCACCCCCGTCACCGGCGGCAACGTCTCGCTCTACAACGAGACCGGGGCCGGCGCGGTCCGGCCGACGCCGGTGGTGGGGATGGTGGGCGTGATCGAGGACCTCTCGCGTCGGGTGCCCGGGCGGCTGCCCGCCGGGGAGCTGGACCTCCTGCTCGCCGGAACCGCGTCCGACCGGCTGGGCGGCTCCGAGTACCTGGCCGTCTGGCGGGACACGGTGGCCGGCGCACCGCCGCCCCTGGAGCTGGAGGCCGCGTCGGCGCTGGTGGAGCTGCTGCTGGAGGCGGCCGGCGAGGGCCTGCTCGCGGCGGCCCACGACCTCTCGGAGGGCGGGCTCGCCGTGGCGCTGGCCGAGCTCGCGATCGGCGCCGAGGACGGACCGATCGGCGTCGACGCCGCGTACCACGAGGACGGAATCCCCCCGACCGCGGGCCTGTTCGGCGAGGCCCCGTCCCGGGCCCTCCTCGCGGCCGAGCCGGGCCGCGCGGACGCCCTGGAGCGCCTGGCGCGCGATCGGGGGGTGCCGCTCCGGCGGCTGGGCCGGACCGGCGCGCCCGACGGCCGCTTCCGGCTCCGAGCCGGCGGGCTGGCCGTCGACCTGCCGGCCGGTCGGCTCGCGGACGTGTACGAGGACGCCCTGCCCCGCCGGATGCGCGGCGAGGCGGGGCTGACGACGTGACTTCGACCATCGGACACGGAGCGTGGGCATGACACGTCCCCTCCCGCTGTGGGACGACGACAAGCCGAAGCACGAGTGCGGCGTGTTCGCGGTGAGCGGGGCCGAGTCGGCTGCCGAGCTCACCTTCATGGGCCTCTACTCCCTCCAGCATCGGGGACAGGAGTCCGCCGGTATCGTCTCGATCGACGACGCCGGCGAGGCCCGGTCGGTGAAGGGGATGGGCCTGGTGAGCGACGTCTTCGACGACGAGGCGATGGGCCGGCTCGGCGGCCGCACGGCGCTGGGCCACGTCCGCTATTCGACCTCCGGCACCTCCGACCTGCGCAACGCCCAGCCGGTCGTCGTCGACTACCGCGGCGGACCGCTCGCCCTGGCGCACAACGGCAACCTCACCAACCAGCGCGCCCTCCGGGCTCGACTGGTCGAAGAGGGTGCCATCTTCCAGACCGACAGCGACTCGGAGCTCGTCGTCCACCTGGTCGCGCGCTCGCGCCGGGAGGACGAGGCCGCCCAGCTGGACGACGCGCTCTCGCAGGTGACCGGAGCCTTCTCGCTGGTGATGACCATCGGCGACACCCTCTATGCCGCCCGCGACCCGCGGGGCTTCCGCCCCCTGGTGCTCGGGCGACTGGACGGCGCGGCGATCCTGGCCTCGGAGACGTGCGCGCTCGACATCATCGGGGCCGAGTACGAGCGCGACGTCGAGCCGGGCGAGGTCCTCCGGATCAGCGACGGCGAGGTGGAGAAACTCAGGCCCCTGCCGCCCGAGGAGCCGGCGCCGTGCCTCTTCGAGCTCGTCTACTTCGCGCGGCCCGACTCCCGGATCTGGGACACCTCGGTCGACGGCGCCCGGCGACGCTTCGGCCGCCAGCTCGCCCGGGAGCGCCCCGTCGAGGCCGACTGCGTCTTCTCCGTGCCCGACTCCGCCAACTCCTCGGCCCTGGGCTACGCCGAGGAGTCGGGGATCCCGTTCGAGCTGGGACTGATCCGGAACCACTACGTGGGCCGCACCTTCATCCAGCCGACCCAGGCCGGGCGGGACTTCAAGGTGCGGATGAAGTACAATCCGGTCGAGGAGATCATCTCCGGCCGACGGGTCGTCGTGGTCGACGACTCGCTGGTGCGGGGGACCACCAGCAAGGGGCTGGTGGAGCTGCTCCGGGAGGCCGGGGCCGAGGAGATCCACTTCCGGATCGCGTCGCCGCCGATCCGGCATCCGTGCTACTACGGGATCGACATGCCGACCCGCGAGGAGCTGCTGGGGGCCGGCCGCTCGGTGGCGGAGATCCGGGATCGGCTCGGCGTGGACTCGCTCGGCTACCTCTCGCTGGAGGGGATGCGCGAGGCCGTGTCCCACGGCGGGCCGTACTGCGACGCCTGCTGGACGGGCGACTACCGGGCCCCGCTGGTCGACGAGCAGAAGGGCTACGAGATGGTGAAATGCTGACCGAGGAAGACGTCCGCCGGCGGGTCGCCGCCATGCCGAAGACCGACCTCCACGTCCACCTGGACGGCTCCCTCCGTCCGCGGACGGTGCTGGAGCTCGCCGAGGAGCACGGCGTGGAGCTCCCGAGCCGGGACGTGGAGGAGCTGGCCGACTACCTCCTGGTCGACGACGCCCGCAGCCTCGAGGAATACCTCGAGCGGTTCGAGGTCACGGTGTCGGTCATGCAGCACGCCGACGCGCTCGAGCGGATCGCCTACGAGCTGTGCGAGGACGCCGCGGCCGAGAACGTCCGCTACACGGAGATCCGGTTCTCGCCCATCCTCCTCGCGCGGGAGGGCCTCCCCCTGCCCGAGACGGTCGAGGCGCCGCTGCGCGGCATCCGCCGGGCCGAGGAGGAGTTCGACCTCCAGGCGGCGCTCATCATCTGCGGCATCCGGAACAGGGAGCCCGACGTCTCGCGCGACCTGGCCGACCTGACGGTGGCGTACAAGGACCGCGGCGTGGTCGCCTTCGACCTCGCCGGCGCCGAGTACAACTACCCGGCGAAGAAGCACAAGAACGCCTTCTACACGGTCCTCAACCACAACGTCAGCGCGACCATCCACGCCGGCGAGGCCTACGGCGCCGAGTCCATCCACCAGGCCATCCACTACTGCGGGGCCCACCGCATCGGGCACGGCACGCGCCTGTTCGAGGATCCCGATCTGATGCAGTACGTCAACGACCACCGCATCCCGCTCGAGATCTGTCTCACCAGCAACGTCCAGACGCGGGCGGTGGAGAGCTTCGCGAGCCACCCCGTGCGGACCTACTTCGACGAGGGGCTCGTCGTGAGCCTCCACACCGACAACCGTCTGATGAGCGGCACCACCGTGACGGAGGAGTACGTCCGAGCGTGGAAGCACCTCGACTTCACGCTCGAAGCGATCGCGCGCATGGCGCTGTACGGCTTCGAGAGCGCCTTCCTCCACTGGAACGACAAGCAGGCGCTGCTCGAGGAGGTCCGGCCGGCGATCCTCGAGGCCGCCGCGGCCTGATCCTCGGGGGCGTTGCGGCCATTGTAACCGGCGGCTACCATGGTCCGCGTCGGGGCTGTGGAGGGCCTCCCACGACCGGGCGGCGCCAGCCGGCGACCGTCCCGGGAGCCGCCTTCCCCGCTGGCGTCCCGACCGCCGTTCCGGCGAGAACATCGCAGTGAGATCCCGACCCGACCCGGACCCGAAGAGGTGAGGCAATGATCCCAGGAATCGTGAGACGTCTAGGATTCACCGCGATCGCG